>CAMJAP010000103.1 GCA_946403625.1 uncultured Lachnospiraceae bacterium | reverse complement strand
CTTCTTTGATCACTAACTTTATCATTCCAAGTGCGATCGTGCGATCATCCACTATGCCATCATAATCCATCGGCTTAATAGCATCCGGCAATAAAAATTTTAATCTGATAACACCATCCTCTATGATATTCCGTGGAATACAAACTGAATGACTTCTCTCTCCCCTCATTTCTATATATGAATCCACTTCTGTATCATTCACATATAAATTCACCCTCTGTTTTTCCCCATATACAACATACTGCATTTGCAGATTCAGATCATGTAAAACATTCACTACATAAAACTTCATTTGACATTCCGTTCCTGATGTCCATCTTCCCCAATTTTCAGGATCATACATCCCGGAAACGACATAATTTCTAGTCATCCATTTATTGTTGAACACTATTTCTTTTCCCAAACTATAGAAATAATCCGCCAGTTCCGTATCAATTTTTCTTTCTATATATGCCTCAATGTAGCAATTATGTCGTCTCAATTCGTCTATCAGATTTTGTATTATTTCATCCCTTTCAACAATCTGATTCCGTAGTAGCTCTATGTTATCTTGCTGTTTCCTTAATCTATCGTTATACTTTACTATAAGTGCTTTTGTAATTCTCGTAATCTCTGCGACAGTAAGATATCCCGATTCAAGGTACTCATTCCAAATATCAAAAAGTTCACTCGACGGATCATCCCAGGGCTTCGCCTCACCCGCCATATGAATTATACAGGGTTTTTCCCACATCTTCAAAAGGGTAATTTTATCCGTTTCTTTATATAATTTTTCCGCATCGCTAATACTAAATATTTTCTTATAAACTGTCAGAAAATTATATCCAACCGGCAAATCATATGTTTTTTCTCCAAGTATCTTATTTATTGTATCCTGATCCATATAATAATCTTCATTATTTAGCCTATATGATATCTGTTTTTCTACACAGCCATCTATTCTTATTTTTTTCAGGTTCAAATACATCAGTCCGGTATTGTAATAATTCTTGTGGCCAAGTCTCGATATACGCTTATCATTCAACTCAACATTCATATCTCTGACGGCTCCCATGTAGTAATCCGAAATATCATATTCAAATACTGAAAGCCACCCCGGTAATAAAAGTATATCCGAATCAACATATAAAACCCTGTCAGTTTTATCAAGTATCGCAGCCAAATAAAATTTGTATAACGCCGCCTTTGAGACATACGCATGATCTGAAACATTTTCAAATGCTTCCAGATAAACTTTTTTCAGTACAGTAACCTCTGCATTTTCATTTGAAAGTCTTTCAAATTCTCTCGCATCCGAATCTGATATATCTACACCAATAATCCAGATATGAAGTTTTTCATTAAATGAATTCCGAATTGCAGATAATATAGATACTTTTGTGGGCAAAACATATTTTGCATCAGAAATATATACAATATTATAAACGGAACTATGTAAGTATTTTTCTTCCATCATCCTAAAGCCTTTCATACACTCGTTTAAGTAAATCCTACCAAACTAATTCCCCATACGAAGCTCTTTGGTGCTTTCGCTTACTGTTTCAATCAAATTTGCAAGTCGTTCTGTTATTGAATCCCATGCATAATACTCATCAACATATTTTTTCCCGTTCTCCGCCATCTGCACCGCCTGTTTCTCATGTTCCCGCAGATACATCACACAGCCTTCAAACTCAAGGAAACCATGGTAATACAATCCTCCATTACTCCGAATGCAATGTCCGCGGACCACCTCACAATCCGCATCTATCACCACCGGTCGTTTCAGCGCCATCGCCTCCAGAACAACGATAGACAAACTCTCAAACTTGGACGGTAGCCACAGAAAACTGCTTGCCGCTATTCCATCATATTTATCTTCTTCCGATACAAAGCCCAATTCGACAATATCTTCCGATTTCGGTACATCCATTACCGCTTTTCCCATCAACACCAGTTTCAGATCCGCCAAATCCTCGGGATGTCGCTTTTTCAGTTCCGCAAAATACTGAAACATTTCCTTGCAACCTTTGTGTTCCTCGATCCGTCCGATATACAGTATGAAATCTTTTATTCCATACTTTTGATAAAAACGGTCTGCCGATACTTCTGCCGGCAGATCAATCCCGACTCCGCCCAAGCCATTGTTATTCGGTTTCTCCGTGATCCGGAATTTTCCTTCCACAAATCGCTGTTCCTCTTTCGTATTATAAAAAACAGCATTCGGCCAGGTAAACATATTTCGGAAGATTCCCAAATGAATCGGCGTCTCATCGTGTGCATCCGGAATCAAAATTGCTTTTTTTCCTACAGCTTTTAAACCATAATATGTCGGATAATACAGATAGCAACAAAAAACAAAAGCATCATAATCATCGTAATGCTCACTCAAATACCGGATCAATTCTTCCGAACGCGGTCCCTGCATATCCATCCACCGTTCTTCCTCAGTAATCCCTGCATCTTGCGAGAAAACCTTCGCAGAAAAACGATTAAATGCTGCATTATCTCTGGGTTCGACCACCGAAAATCTCCGAACCCGTACACCATTCAATTCCTCTTCATCTTCTTTGTATTCATCTTTCCAGGTAACATAATCAATGGCTTTGGTTGTCAGCGCCTCCACCTCATATCGATCGCAGAGATGCTCTGCCAACAAACGACATTGCAATTCAGCTCCGCCATTTACTGCCTCACCATATCGTTGTGTAACAAATGCTACGCGTTTCATAATGTCTGTTCCCTATCTTGTGTGCATTCTTCCAAAAAATCCAATGTTTTCTGTACGATCACTCCCCATTCAAAATGATCATTCACATACTTTCGCCCGTTTTGCCCCATCTTTTCTGCTATTACTTTGTTTTCCAGCAAATAATCCACACAGCCTTCAAACTCATAATAATCCTGAAAATACAATCCCCCTGCGGCCTGAACAGCAAAATTTCGAGTCACTGCACATCCATTGTGAACCAATACCGGTCGCCCTGCGATCCAACTCTCCATGATTACAATAGAAAAACTTTCGTGGAGAGATGGTTGACAAAGGAACTCACTTGCCGCACACGCATCGAACTTATCTTCCTTACTGACAAATCCCAGATCCAGAATATCGTCTTTGCTTTCTTTCGGCAAATCTAATCTGCCCCCTCCAAGCAATAACAGTTTCAGATCTCCGCCTTTTCTCTTTTTGTATTCCGTGAAATATCGGATGAGCGTATAGATGTTCTTCCCTTCATCCTTTCTGCCGGCATATACAATAAATGGTGTATCAATGTGATATTTCTTTCGAAACGCCTCTGCATTGCCCTGGTAATTGACATCTACACCAGTTCCGATCGTCATCTGCTTTACCTTTGACAGGTCATACAAGCGGTTAGCCAGTTCTCGCTCCGGCTCAGACAAATACAACATCCCTCGCACTTTAGAGAATGCCTCACGAAAGTGTTTCATATACGCATAGCCCTCTTCGTGCAAACAAGGGATCACAACAGCCTTTTTCGGGCAGGCCAGGATCCCATAATAGGTAGTTCCGAACATATACGGGATATACACGTAGGCCGCATATTCATCCTGCATTTCCCGGATATAGTCATACAATTCCGGACTGTTGACCATTTCCCGAAGGAAGTTTTCTTCATCCGCCTCCGTAATCGTCTGTCCGTAGATAAATTTGTAGTTTATTTCATTAAACAGATCCGTATCCCGTTTGCGTACCGGAAATCTTCTTACTGCAATCCCATTCTCAACAGTCAATCCTTTTTTGTGAAAATTCTGACTCCAATCTGAATTAAAATCTTTTACACATGTGGTCAGAACTTCCAGTTCTACATCCCGATCTGCCATATGATGGACCAATCCACGCAGCGCCGCCTCCGCTCCGCCGGTGATCTCTTCCCCATACCATGGAATAACAAATGCTATCTTTTTCATACTCCAAGTGACTCCACTATCTCACGGAATCGCTGCTCCGTTCGTTTTGTCGAAAAATATTCCAAACGTTTTTTTTGTCCCTTAAGGATCTTCCCCCGAATCTGCTCATTCGTCCGTAGCAATTCAATCCACTCAGCCCCTGCCTGCAGATCCTTACCTTTCAGTAGCACACCGGATCCCCCCATTGTCTCACCAACCGCTGTTGCATCATAACCGATCACCGGTACATTCAGATACATCGCCTCCAGCAATGGAATACAGAAACCTTCATGCTCACTCATACATACAAACACATCCGCCAACTGATAATACGCCAGAATCTCCGTAAACTTCGTTTTGCCGGTAAAAATGATGTTTTCCTCGATACCCAACTTTTTTGCATATTCGCTCAAGCGCTCTTGGTACCGTTCCATCCCCTCTTCACTGCCAACCAAAAACAGTCTGGACTCCGGATTGATATACTTATGATAATAGTAAAATGTACCGATCACATCCTCCTGGCATTTGTTCGGAGCGATGCGCCCCACAAAGAGCAGATTTGTTTTTCCGTCCTTATACATTTCCAAGACACGCTTATCCGGCTCCTGATCGTAATCTTCAAATGGGATCAGGATCGGCAACACTTCCGCTCTGCAACGGTATCCCAATTCCACCAATTCCTGCCTGTTGTATTCCGAATCAGCAATACACATCTCAAAAGCATCACGAACCAATGACAGATCCTTACGACCACTGTCACATAAATTGGCTCCGTCCGCATTATACGGAAGCAGGAAATGTTTCGGAGTGATATTATGATAGACCATGACCTTTCTACCGGGTAGTTCTGCAATCTGCTTATTCAGATCTGTTCCGGTAGAAAAATGATACAGAATCACATCATCCTTAGATAGTTTTGGTAGTTTTTCGACTTTCTGTACAACGCCCGCCGGCAATCTTGATCCGATATTCTGTGCGTAAATCCCTGTCTTATACCCCATATCCCGTAGGATACGATCCATCGCCAGAGCATCATTGCTGACACCATCCCCAAAGGTAATGGTAGGCATCATCTGAAGAATCTTTCGTTCTTTTTTATTCATGATTCCCCTTTTTCAGTTCCGCGATCTGTCGTTCCAGTTCATCCACTCTTGCACGGTACTCTTCCGTAATCTTTATATATGCTGCCAGCTGCTGCATTGCCCGCACATTGCTCGCGTTATATTCATTCTGAAACGCTACAATCGGCGCAATAATAAATCGCGTGATCTTTCGAACCACCTTCTTAAATTTTGCACGCAATCCCCCCCCGGAAATCGCCACATTCCAGTTGTTGTTCCAATTATTATTTAGGTATTGCAGTTCCTGCTTAAGTATCATACCATCATAATCCACATCACCTGCAACAACCGGCTGTGACATAGGGATGTCTTCAAACGAAAGCGGTATCTTATCATAACCGCGTTCTTTGATATTCTCACGGATCTGCTCCATAATCGCTTCTACATCAATATCTTCAGAAGTGATATTCTCTGTGTTTTTCTTTTCAATATTCTCAGCCATTTTTTGTCTCCAAATTCCATTTATGCTCAACCCGCATCACACCAACATCATTGATGCGTGATGTAACATCAAACTGTATTGCATTTTTGTAATAATCTACCGGTATCCCTTGATCGCACTCTATCGCAATATCCATTGAGTAGCTTCCCTGTAATAATCCCAATTTTTCAAGTTTGATCGTCATAGTACCAATACCATCCAAATCAAACTCTTGTAATTGATCGATCACCGTATTGGTACCGTAACATTGAACTCCGTCATTTCGAAAGATACCAATCCCGAAAGACGCATTTTTTATAATTTCATGCGCTTTATAAGCAATCACTATCTCCGCATCTTCTCCGGAACGCAATGTATTACAATTTTGCTTATCCGCACGATTCAAAGTAATTGATGTGATCTCCGCCTTTTGATTTCCATATCGTTGGAGATCTCCTTGTTCTTCTGTAGTTGTTTTGGTGTTTTCTTCTGCAGCAGGCCCCGCCTGCTCGTTTTCCTGTTCCGTAGCCTGTTTTCTTTTTTCTGACACCCGTTCCGTCACATCAGCCATATAATCCATATAATGCGGGTGAACATCTCTCGGTGCTCCTTCCATCCGGATCTTCCCCTCATGAATCCAGATACTACGGTCACACAATTGCTCAATCTGTCCCATCGAATGAGAAACCAAGACAATTGTTGTGCCCTTTGCCTTAATCTCCCTTAACCGATTAAAGCACTTTGCCTGAAATGCAGCATCACCTACGGCAAGAATCTCATCAATCAACAGAATATCTGCATCCACATTAATTGCTACCGCAAATGCCAAGCGCATATACATACCGGAAGAATATGTCCGGACCGGATTATCAATGAATTCCTCCAGTTCCGAAAATTCAATGATCTTTTCCAGCCTCGCGTCAATCTCCTTTTTTGTCAAACCAAAGATTGCAGCATTCGTATAGATATTTTCCCTGCCACTCATATCCGAATGGAATCCGGCGCCCAACTCGATCAGACTCGATACTCTGCCATTCATCTTAATAGTCCCACTATCCGGATATATGATCTTGGTCAACAGCTTTAGAGTAGTGCTCTTTCCGCTACCATTTTCTCCAATCAAACCAACCGCTTCTCCGCGTTTTACATCAAAACTGATATCATCCAGTACCTTACGCTCTTCATACCGGTTTCTCTTCCAAAACAGCATGCGATCCTTAAGCTGATTGGCATGATCCGCATATATTTTAAAACATTTTCGGATATTCCGTACTTCAACGGCAATTTCTTCATTATTCTCTGTATTTATTCCCATCTTACAATTCCTCTGCAAAATTTCGCTGTAGCCGACGAAAAACCAGTTCTCCGATCACCAGCAATAATATTCCCAATACCGCAGCTTCTGTCAGTGTATTGATATGTGGTACCTGTTTATAATACAGAATATCACGATACGCTGTAATCACGGAAGTCATAGGGTTCAACCTCCATACTCCCCTAAGATTTTCAGGAACCATATCTTCCGAATACATAATCGGTGTAAGAAACTGCCAAGCCATCATAACGATTCCAAGAATATGCTGCAAATCTCTAAGATACACCGTCATCGCCGAGAACAATAATGCCATCCCCAGCGCCAATATAAATTCAATCAGCATGATCAACGGTAAATATAAAAGAGCAACAAAATTGATCCCCTGCCCGGAAAATAGTAGTATCGCAAATACAACAATAAAACTAAATAGCATATTTACAAAGGAACTAAGTGTATACGCCAACGGAAGAACTTCTCTCGGAAAATATATTTTTTTAACCATATTGGAAGCTCCGAGAATCACTTCACACCCGCCATTGATCGTTCCGCTGAAAAATATCCATGGAACCAATGCTACGATCAAAAAAATATAATAACTATCAATCCCCATACGCAAAATGTACGAAAACACAAGCGTATAAACTAACAATTGAAGCAACGGATTAACAAAGGTCCACAAAAAACCAAGAACCGTACCTTTGTATCGGCCTCGCAGATCCCGGCGTACCAGGCTAAATATCATTTCGCGATAATCATAAATATCCTTAAATAGTTTACTCATAATCTTATAAACTCCAAACATCCGGCTATATTATTTTGCTGCCGGCAACCTCCTGTATTCCATTAACGATTTTTGCCCGATTCACTTCTTGAAAATATGTCGGATTCAATTTGTCCTTTCGATAAGCAAGATAACTGTCTTTTGTTTTATCTGTCAGCAATTTTGTAAAAAAGCGCTCCCAGCTGAAATATCTCTCGCTCTCTATAAAATCAGACGGATTTTCCAAAATAACAGATAATTCTTTTTCCTTGATCAAACCCGAATTCAGGATCAGCCATTCAAATGACTCCGGCAAAAAACAAACCATTTTCTTTGCATATTTCAAAGACATAACCCTTTCTATTTCCGGTCCAAATGCAGCTCCATCCGCAATCACAAGAATTCTGTCTTCCCTTGACTTCTGAACACATCTATATATCTCTGATTTCCCCCCGGCCGGTTCACAATAGATTCCTTCTCGTTTACACAATTCATCAAAAAACTGGTATGCAGAATTACTGTCCTCAACAATTACTTTATCCGGCTTTTCAGCAAATGCATCCTTATTATACAAATGATATAACTCACTATACAATCGCTTGGTCCCCTGATATCGATTACCTGAAGTGTTTCGTATACCATATATTTCGCGTATACTGTATGGGAGATTAAACAAACTGTCTCTGGTAGCGATCACATAATAGTTGTCACTTTTCTTCACACAAGTCGCAAAATCCTCTGATTTTACAAATGCATTCCCCTCATCAATAAATACAATACTGTCTTTATATTCCTTCAAATTCCTTTCCCAGTTCTCTTTTTCCAAAACAACACACTTTTTTTCACAAATCACCTCGATTCCACTTTCTATTCCTTCTCGAGCATTGTTTTTTATCATTTCGATCAATGTCGTTTTTCCGGTTGCACTATCTCCGCGCAAAATCGTGATATTTCTATGCACTACAAATCGATACCGCAATCGTTTATTCTGCACGATAACTTCATGGCTTCCCTTCATCTCATCCCCTCGTATTATATGTAATACCCTGCCACTTGAACCAATTCGCTCATATTATTGACAACCGTATCATTATTCAAAATCCGGATTTGAAAATGCCCGCTTCCAAAATCCATAATATGTCGCAGATTGATCGTTATGTCTGTATCGCATCTTTCTGCAATCTTCAAAATCCATTTTGCGCAGTTATCTCCACAGGTTGACGCATTAAAAATCTTGTGCGGTTGATGACTGATCAATAGCAAAGTCTTCAATCCACCGGAAAGTTTTGTTACCGGAATTACGCCCAGTGCTTTGCTTTCTACTGCCTGACCACTTAAAACAACCGCTTTATCCACGGATTTTATCATCTTTTTCGAAAAATCATCCTGAAGCCAATTATCATAATAGGTATTATCAAAATACAATGATGTATTATAGATTGCCTCTGGCATATCACCATAATATATGTTCAGCATTTTTATTCCTTTCTGTGACCTCATAATCCCCCACACATAATATCGACCAAGCAGGTAACGATATGTATCTTGTCTCTCAAAATTATTGCTTGCCTGTTTAATACACGGATTAGGCATTTTCATGCCCTCCTTCCCAAAATTAAGGGCTTACCTGATATTAAGTGCCAAAATATCAACTTATCGGGATGCTCAACTCACAAATACCTAACTCTAATATTTCTTTTTCAAATTACTATACTCTAATAGAATTATCAAAACAAATATGCACATAAGAATTGCGGATGCCCCAAGAAAACTTAACGCCGCTCCTTGAAGTCCCCATTTTTGGGTCAAGGGCGTTGATATATACCAGGCAAAAAGGGCAGCCACGCCATATCCTATCATGATTTCTTTCTTCTTCCTGAATATTGTTAATACAAAGTATAGCATACACGCCACTGCATTTATCGCTCCGGAAAAAATCAGGAATACAAACAATCCTCTATATTCTGATAAATCACAATTTGCAATCATCTCTAAAACCGGAATTCCGCATACATATGCCATTCCCATACATATTCCCGTAAATAGCACAATAATGATCAATATTTTGAATACATATTTCCAAAATGCCCCCATTTCCTTTTTGGCATAATACTCTGTCATCGCCGCCAAACCTGGCCGAATTAGAAATCCGGCAAAAAGATTTATCACAGAAGTCGGCAAAAACAAAATCTGATAATATGATTGATATTCTTGCGTCATAACATTATCAACAGCAATTCTGGACGCACTCAATATATAGGTCCACAAGAACATACCGGCAAATAACGGAAAACATACTTTCCATATTTCTTTCGTTTTGGAAAATTCATATCTGCTTTTCTTTTTTTTAAATGTTCTTCTGAACACTATACAGTCAAATACAATTACCCCTAGTATCCCACTAATTATAGCAAATAAAAGTGCTAATACAAGATTGTCGGTAAGAATAAGCACCCCAAAATATGTGCAAACTGAAGCAACCGTTCTGAATGCCATTGACTTACCGGCCAAATCTAATCTCCCACATGCGTGAAACTCCGATTCATACACATCTGCATAGCCATCAAGCATTCGATATATACATGTCATAAAAACAATTAACGATTTCTCAAAATCGTACTTTTTCCCCAAAATATATATAAGAGAAATCAATACCATAAGTATACAATTAATTATTTTGGTAAAGTGGTACTCTTCAAACGAATATTTATGCTGTGCGTCCGTTATTTGATAGTTCCGCATCTCATAATAGGCCACATAAACAAACATTTGTGCCAATGTCACCGCTATCGCAAATACGCCCCCCTCATTTTCCCCCAAAATG
Source organism: uncultured Lachnospiraceae bacterium (assembly GCA_946403625.1). Classification (GTDB taxonomy): domain Bacteria; phylum Bacillota; class Clostridia; order Lachnospirales; family Lachnospiraceae; genus NK4A136. The sequence goes on along the minus strand of CAMJAP010000103.1, from coordinate 1,291 downwards.
CGTATCGTTAAGTATGTTAATATAGCTGATGAAAAAGCATATATCACACTCCCCATCATATTCCAAAAAAAATCGTTCTTACTGTTTGATATCATTCTATTTTGCATCGCAACTTCGAACCATTCATCTCATTTCTTATCTTCCAATTCTCTAATCCTTTTCTCCAAAACAGCACTTTCCTGTACCAATCTCCTTATTTTTTCACTCTGCTTAGATACTATGGATGTCAATGACATAAGTAGCACAAATGCAAAAGCAATCATTCCAACCAATAATGCATTTATCGCAAGTTCAAAACCAAATAGATCTCGAATCCAATTCAAAATCTCCGGCATGATGACCAACAAAGCCAAGAATATCCCCATCGCCAACCAAAGCAATGTATATTTTAAGGATACTTTTCCAGACTTCAGCAAGCAAAAAACAATAACAAAATATATTAATATAGCAATACTTAACGCTATTCGTAGTGTAATTGTCATTTTTCACTCCTCCCAAAAATCAATCAGAAAATCTTCGCAATAGGATAGCTAGTGATACTTTAATCATATAATATATTGATCTCCAGGCATGTATCGAACTTGTCCCCCCCTGCCTTTCCTTCATTATCACCGATACTTCTTTAATCCTCGCTTTATATTTCGCTGCCATCACAATAGCTTCCGGTTCCGGATAATCGCTTGGATAATCCTTTGCATACCTTTCAATAAATGTCCTATTTACAGCTCGAAAGCCACTCGTCACATCATATATCTTTATTCCACAAACCCACTTGATAATCGTGCTTAAAATACCAATCCCTAGCCGCCTAATTCCAGATGACTGAAATCCCTCTTTATCAATAAAACGTGATCCAATCACAATATCTGCCTCATTATTTTCAATCGGGGCAATCACTTTTTGAATATATTCTGTATCATGTTGACCATCTCCATCTATTTGAACAGCAATATCATATCCGTTTTGTAATGCATATAAATACCCTGTTTGAACGCCACCGCCAATACCAAGATTAATTGGTAGATTCAAATATGTTTTATCATTCTTCTTCAGGATATCTAATGTACTATCTTTTGAACAATCATTTATCACTACATAGTCTACATCAGGGCAATCTTTTTTCAGTTTATCAATCACATATACTATACTTTCCTGCTCATTATATGCCGGAATGATCACTAATACTTTCATAATGTTATCCTATCATACATATAGTTGTTTATTGTTCCTTATAAAATGATTAAGGTGTCAAAAGTCGTTTTAAGCTAACGGCTTCTACACATATTTGGTA
>CAMJAP010000102.1 GCA_946403625.1 uncultured Lachnospiraceae bacterium | reverse complement strand
ATCACTATCGTGACGGTATGTTCATCATGGGCGATCCGGATGATGAGAGCAAGGAATGCTTCGCACTGCGTCCGATGACATGTCCGTTCCAGTATCAGGTATATCTGAACCGCGAAAGAAGTTACCGTGATCTGCCGATGCGACTGGGTGAGACATCTACTCTGTTCCGTAACGAGGATTCCGGCGAGATGCACGGACTGATCCGTGTAAGACAGTTTACGATCTCCGAAGGCCATCTGATGATCCGTCCGGACCAGTTGGAAGAGGAGTTCAGCAGATGTCTGGATCTGTGCAAATATTTCCTGGGTACGGTAGGACTTTTGGATAACTGCACCTTCCGTTTCTCACAGTGGGATCCGGCCAACCCGAACAACAAGTACGAAGGTACGGCAGAGCAGTGGGAACTGGCACAGGCAGCGATGAAGAAGATCCTGGACAACCTGGGCGTACAGTACGAGATCGGCATCGACGAAGCTGCATTCTACGGACCGAAGCTGGACATCCAGTACAAGAATGTATTCGGCAAGGAAGATACGATCGTTACGATCCAGATCGATATGCTGCTGGCAGAAAAGTACGGTATGTACTATATCGATAGCGACGGACAGAAGAAGCTGCCGTACATCATCCACAGAACCAGCCTGGGCTGCTATGAAAGAACCCTGGCATACCTGATCGAGATGTATGCAGGCGCGCTGCCGACCTGGATGGCGCCGGAGCAGATCCGTATCCTGACCATTACGGACAGAGCGGTGGAATATGCCGAGAGCGTAGCGAAGAAGCTGGAGAACAAGTATCGTCTGACGATCGACACCAGCTCCAATACGCTGAAGTACAAGATCCGTAATGCACAGCTGGAGAAGATCCCGTACATGCTGATCCTCGGCGACAAGGATATCGAGAACGGCACGGTTTCCGTTCGTACCAGAACGGGTGAAGATCTGGGTGCACTTTCCCTGGATGCATTCGAAGCAATCATCGCAGATGTGGTAGATAATAAGAAGAGACAGTAATTAAGTATGGCCTGGCCGCAAGTTTTCCGATCGCTTGGGAGACTTGCGGCAAACGGCTTTATCGTGTATAGTAGAGAGCAACTACTTATTTAAAGGAATCGGTATATGGCAGCAGACACAAAAGAAAACGAATGGGAACGGGTTCTGAGACAGCGCGATGACAATCCGTTGAAACCGGTCCATTCCAATATGGTAGAAAACCTGAAGGAAGAAGTGATCGTGGCTTACGAGACGGCGCTGGCCGCAAACGATAAGGATACGATCAAGCGGATGGAGTGGGAATTTTCCACGCTGACCATTCACAAGAAAGAACTGAAGGAATATGTGGCACGCCGCAAAGCTGCAAGAGAGCAGGCGCGGAAGCCTTATGAATATGTAGATACGACGGAAGATGCCGAGATCGCCGGAAACACGGAAGCGGTTGAAGCGGCAGCAGAGGCGGATCCGGATGCGGAAAGCGGAAATAAGACGGAAGAGTAAATTTCTGCTTGACAGCCATAAGGTATCGTGGTATCTTATTACAGTGCAAGCAGAGTTCCGACTCTCACCCTGCGGCGATTGAGCTTCAGGCGTCAGGATATACAGAAAACAGATAGGATTTGTTTTTGATATTCGGAATGGGTGCTTGCGAAGCATCCATTTTTCTTTGTTGTTAACCAGAAGGGGGTATAAAGCCATTAGCGACAATTTGATCAACGGACAGATCAGGGAAAAGGAAGTTCGTGTTACCGGTGTGGACGGTGAGTCCCTGGGTGTAATGTCAATTCAGGAAGCACAGCGTCTGGCTGATGAAGCAGAGGTGGATCTGGTACTGATCGCGCCGACCGCAAAACCGCCGGTATGCAGACTGGTAGATTACGGAAAGTTCTGCTATGAGCAGAAGCGCCGTGAGAAGGAGCAGAAGAAGAAACAGCACGAAGTTGAGATCAAAGAGATCCGTCTGTCTCCGAACATTGATACCAATGACCTGAATACCAAGGTTACTGCAGCACGCAAGTTCTTGGCAAAAGGAAACCGCGTGAAGATGACACTTCGTTTCCGCGGACGTGAAATGGCACATATGGCAAATTCCAAGCACATCCTGGACGATATCGCTACCGAGCTGGCAGATGTGGCTACCGTGGAAAAAGCGGCAAAGGTGGAAGGCAGAGCCATGACAATGTTCCTTGCAGCAAAGAAATAATTATTATGTCATAAAGACGGCCCGAACGGGAACGCATTATGAGTATAGAAGCTCCGGGAAATGAGCGGAGCACGAGTTTTATCAGATTTTAATTCAGGAGGAAAAAGAAATGCCTAAGATGAAAACAAGCAGAGCAGCGGCTAAGAGATTTAAGAAGTCCGGTACCGGTAAGCTGATCCGGAACAAGGCGTATAAGCGTCACATTCTGACCAAGAAGTCTACAAAGCTTAAGAGAAATCTGCGCCAGGATATCGTAACGGATGCTACGAATGCAAAGAACATGAAGAAGATCCTTCCGTATCTGTAAGAAACAGCGGAACAGTAGATGAAAAATTAAGTTGGAGGTAGAAAACAATGGCTAGAATTAAAGGTGGCATTAATGCCAAGAAGAAACATAACAGAGTATTGAAGCTGGCAAAGGGTTATCGTGGTGCCCGTTCCAAGCAGTATCGTGTAGCTAAGCAGTCCGTAATGCGTGCACTGGCTTCTTCCTACGCAGGTCGTAAGGAGCGTAAGCGTCAGTTCCGTCAGCTGTGGATCGCTCGTATCAACGCAGCTGCAAGATTGAACGGTCTGTCCTACAGCAAGTTTATGTACGGCCTGAAGCTGGCAGAGGTTGATATCAACCGCAAGATGCTGGCAGATCTGGCTGTAAACGATGCAGAGGGCTTCACCGCTCTGGCAGAAGTTGCAAAGAGCAAGATCGCATAAGTAAATCGATTTTACCGATCTTTCAGGGTTCCGCTTGCGGGACCCTTTTTTCGTACCTGTATTCATTATGTTTGCGTTATTCGGCTATTTTGCTATAATGGAACGTGGGCGCGCACAGTGCGCCGAATACGATAGCGATCAGAGGTTTATTATGGGAAAATTAGCAGAATTGGAACCCAAAACGGTATTTCGGTTTTTTGAAGAACTTTGCGGGATCCCGCACGGTTCCTATCATATTGACGAGATCAGTGATCATTTGGCTGCGTTTGCAAAAGAGCGCGGTTTTTCTTATATTCAGGACAAAGAAAAAAACATCATCGTAAAAATGCCGGCCAGTGCAGGCTATGAAGATCAGCCGGTCTTGATCCTGCAGGGCCATATGGATATGGTGGCGGTGCACGACGATCCCAATGCGGATATGACGAAGCTGCCTTTGGATGTGGCACACGATACGAAGTGGGTCTATGCGCAGGATTCCAGCCTGGGTGGCGATGACGGGATCGCGGTAGCAATGATGATGGCGATCATGGAGGATCCGACGATATCGCATCCGCCACTGGAGCTGCTCATCACGACCAATGAGGAAGTGGGGATGGACGGCGCGATCGGGCTGGATACGACACTGCTTTCCGGAAAACGATTGCTCAACCTGGATTCGGAGGATGAGGGGATCTTTACGGTGGGCTGTGCCGGGGGTGTGCGAGTCGTAGCGACATTGGATCTTGCCGATGTGGAGAATGATGAACTGGCGATTCTGGACGGCGCAGCGTCTGTGGATGGCATTGTACACGGTACCAAACTGAAAGTATCCGCTACCGGCCTGCAGGGAGGTCATTCCGGGCAGATGATCCATCTGGGACGCGGTAATGCCTGCCGCATTCTGGCACGCGTGCTTCTGGAAGCGCAGAAACGTTTCGCTGTAGGATTGTCCGGCTTTGGGGGCGGCACGGCCTGCAATGCGATCCCGATGACGGCAGAGATGGAGATCGTGGTAAACGAGGCGGATGCCGATGCGTTCATACAATGGCTGCGGCTGGAGGAACAGATCCTTCGACACGAGTATAAAGGAAAAGATGACGGCCTGCGCCTGCACTGCTCCACGCTGGGAGCCGGAGAGTCGGTGCATACCGTGGCACAGAGTGTATATGCAGCACGGTTTCTGGTAGCGCCGCCGGACGGCGTACAGGCGATGAGCGGTGTGGTGAAAGATCTGGTGGAGACTTCGTTAAACTGCGGCATCGTGGAATTGAAAGAGGGTAAATTGACGGCGTATTTTGAACTGCGCAGTATGATCGGATCGGCGGCAATGGCTTTAAGAGACCGTGTGGTAGCCGTTACGGAAGCCTTTGGCGCAAAGACGGAGATCTCGGCATCTTATCCGGAATGGGAATACCGAGAGCAGTCGCCGCTGCGTAACAAGATGGTGCGGATCTACCGGAATATGTACCACAAGGAACCGGTAGTTGAGGTCATCCACGCAGGGCTGGAATGCGGCGTGCTGGCTAAAAAGATCGAGGGCTTTGATGCGGTATCCATCGGGCCGGATATGCATGATATCCATACGACCAGAGAACGGCTGTCCATTGAGAGTGTAAAGCGCACCTGGGAATTCGTGCTGGAAATTCTTGCGGATAAAGAGTAAGTAGCCAACCGGCACAAAATGTGGTATACTATAAAGCGTTTGGATTGTGTGATCCGGACGGAAAATATGAGATTATCATTTGAGCAAAGGAGAGTGGACTATGGATTTCTTTACGAAAGTGGGCGAATCTTTAACCAATCTGGGACAGGGCGTAAATGCCAAGGCAAAGAATATGATGGATCAGTCGGCGATGAACAGCCAGCTGCGCCAGCATGAAACCGCATTGAAGGGGCTGTACGAGAGCATCGGACGCCAGTATTATGCGGAGAAGCAGGGAAAAGGCGAAGGTGCGTATGCAGATCTGTTTACACAGATCGCAACGACGGAAGCTGCTGCAGATGAGGTGCGTAAGAAACTGGAAGCCGCAAAGAGTATGGTGACCTGCCCGAAGTGCGGCGGTCTGACCGAAGCAGGCGGCCGTTTCTGCAAGAATTGCGGTAATGCAATGCCGGAAAACAATCCGGGGACAAACAGCACGCCGCAGTCCTGATCGGAGGCTAGAAGAGTAAATGAGAAAGAAAACGCTGAGCATCATTTTGGATGTTTTTATGGTCCTTTTGGTGCTTACGATCATCCTTCTGATCGTTATGATCGAGAAAAGGGGCGCGGCGCCGATACAACAGGCACAGGCAGAAGAGAGTGGTTCGCTGGCACCGGTGGTCACCTCGGAGAACGGAACGGTGGCAGTCACAACAGAAGCACCGGAACCGACGGAAGCAGTGGTTGCAGAGGAAAAGATCCTCTATGCGACACCGGACGCACGGGATACCGTAAATGTCCGCAGCGGAGCAGGAACCAACTTTGACAAGCTGGGATCGGCATCAACCGGACAGGAGTTTGAAGTGATCAGTGTCTTGGCGGTAGGCTGGACCAAGTTAAACTACAACGGTCAGGAAGGTTACATTCACAATGATTACCTGGACTACTACTACAAAGTGCAGGATGAGAACGGAAACGAGACCAAAGAAGAGGTAGAGCTTTCCGCAATCCCGAAGGTGGAAGAGTAAAAAAGATCCGGGCTTCGGAGGGACGAAGAACAGATCAACACTTGAAACAAAGGTATAAGAAAAGAACCGTTTCAGGATTTCCCGAAACGGTTCTTTTTTTGTTCTCTGATCTCGTATCAATAGCCTTCCAGCGAGAATACATAGCCTTGTTGCAATAGTTCTGCGGCTTGTTGCTCAAGTACCATACGATAGTTCGGATCGGCGAAGAAGTCGGCGTTATGCGGACAACTGCCGTTTACCTTACTGTAACTGGTGGTACCGCCGCTGCGTAGTGACAGGTTTTCCGGCGGTCGCAAAGTTACCACGCCGGGCACTTTGAACGGACACAGATCCGTAGCCGGCTGACCGGACTGTACGCAGATATTACCGGAATAATGCACGTTACAGGTATCGGTAGGGATGGTGCCTTCTGCGAAGTATTCGGTACGAAGATTGCCATCACACAAGCCTGCAACCGGACGCAGACCGGAACCGCGGCAAACTGTAGCGGTAACGATACCATTCGGAATATCAAAGGACTGATATTCGAGGTTTTCGTGGATCCGCTGCATTACGGCTTTCCACATCTTCTTGGAAAGGTTCTTTTCATCACCGGAGAGGTCTTCGTTGTTATCATAACCGGTCCAGCAGGTTGCGGTATAGTACGGAGTATAACCGGCGAACCATACATCCTTATAACTGGAGGTTGTACCGGTCTTACCTGCGATCGCCATATTGTCGAAGCTTACGGCTTTACCGGTACCCTTGGTTACTACATCCACCATAGCATCCGTCAACAGGAAAGCGGTGGTCTCTTTGATCACACGGTGCTGGTCCTGAATATCGGTCTTATCGATCAGGATAGCGCCATCATGGTCCACGATCTTGGTATACAGGATCGGTTCCATATACACGCCGCCGTTTGCGATGGTTGCATAGGCACCGTTCAGCTCCATATTGGTGACACCGTCGGTGATACCGCCCAGCGCCAGTGCCTGCTGGATATCGGAATGTACACGGCCGGAGGAGTCGATACGACGATCCACCAGGGTGGTAAAGCCAAAGTCCAGAAGGTAATCATAACCAAGCTGCGGAGTGATCACGGTGAGTACTTTTACCGCGATAATGTTCAAGGACTGCTCGATACCGTAGCGTACGGTACAAGGGCCTTTATAACTGTTGTGGCCGTACCAGTTGGAAACCGGTCTGCCGTTTGCGTATTTGAACGGTGCATCCATAAAGACATCCGCCAGAGTAATGCCGGCAGAGTCCAGAGCCGGAGCGTAAGTGGAAACTACCTTAAAGGTAGATCCCGGCTGACGCGTGGTGTTTACGGCACGGTTCAGGGAACGGCTGGATTCCTTGGCGCCACGGCCACCGACCAGAGCGACCACATAACCGGTGTGCTGGTCTTCCACGGTAAGGGAAACCTGCGGCTGCGGTGTCAGGGTGATGCTCTCGGCGATCACTTCGTCGCCGCCCAGCATAATGTTGTCCAGATAGTTCTGGATCGCTTCATAAGCAGCATCCTGAGAGGAGTAGATCATATTAAAGTCCGAATCGTGCTCCCGGTAGAATGCTTTGAACATTTCGGTTGAGTAGTTATCCGTCGTGCCGTCCACGTGCTGGATGGAAACACGGTAGTTTAAGTACCAGCGGGTGTTGGCCGGATAGTTGGATTCGTCTGTATAGATCTCATCCACCATAGCCTGGATCGTCGGATCCTGGGTGGTATAGATGCTCAAACCGCCGCTGTAAAGCAGGTTATAAGCACGAGTGGAAGCCTGTGTCTCGGAATAGCCTTTGTCGATATGCATCTGGGTCAGATCTCTTACTACCGATTCGATCACAGCGTCTTCAAAATAGGTATAAACCTCAGCTTCGCCTACCAGCGTGTTGGTCTCTGTGATACGGGCATACACATCGTCGGCGATACACTCATCATATTCCTGCTGGCTGATCATTTCCAGTTCCAGCATCTTGTTCAGCACACGCTCGCGGCGTCCGGCATTGGTCTCCGGATGCAGGATCGGGTCGTTTGCCGAAGGGTTCTGGGTAATACCCGCGATGGTAACCGCCTCGGAGAGGTTAATCTCATAAACCGGCTTACCGAAGTAACGCAGAGAAGCTGCCTGTACGCCCAGGGTATTATGACCAAGGTTTACGGTGTTCATGTAGTTTTCCAGAATCTCGGATTTGGTCATCCGTTTTTCCAGCTCCAGAGCAAGATACTGCTCCTGGATCTTACGGCGGAACTTATCAAATCCTTCCTCATCCGTAAAGTTGGAGAACACGTTGTTTTTGATCAACTGCTGGGTGATGGTACTGGCACCCTGTGAAAAATGACGGTTCTTGATACCGATGGCAGCAGCACGCATGATACCCTGAATATCGACGCCGTTGTGCATATAGAAACGCTCATCCTCGGCGGCGACAAAGGCGTCTGCCAGACATTTCGGGATTTTGTCCATTGACACATAGGTACGGTTGGAGTTCTCGGCGATTAGTTTTACCATATGATGGCCTTCGCTATCATACAGGTTGGTCGCATAACCGCTGGGGGTTACGTCGATCGTCGAAAAGTCCGGGGTGGAGGCCAATATGCCCTTGAACATACCGATGCCCATACATGCACCGATCACCGTACCGGAGAACAGACAGATCAGTATCGCCTTTATAAAGGTGAGACCGATCATTTTCTTGATTTTTGTACCTTTTGAATTGAGCTGCCGCTGCTTGCGGCGCACCCCTTCTCTTGAATAATTCATAGCGACTGCATTATACCACAAACGGGAAAGCATGGCAAATTGGAGTTTGGCGAGGGGGAATCGTCAATCTCCAATTTGTACATTCCCACAAAAACTGCTATAATACAGAACTATGGGTGAATGCAGGATATTGATCGAGGGCGGACAGGGCGAGTACGAGGAGAAGAAATCCCGTTTTATCGCGACGCTGCGCCCGGTAAAAAGCATAGAGGAAGCCTCTTCTTTTATAGAAGAGATGAAAAAGCGGTATTGGGACGCCAGGCACAACTGCAGTGCCTATGTGATCGGGCGAAATAACGAGATCACTCGGTGCTCGGATGACGGGGAACCTTCCGGAACGGCGGGGCGGCCGATGCTGGAGGTGCTGACCGGAGCGGATCTGCACGATGCGGCAGTGGTAGTGACCCGGTACTTTGGCGGGACATTGCTGGGAACCGGCGGTCTGGTGCGGGCCTATACGCAGGCGGTCAAAGAAGGGATCGCAAACAGCGTTTCTGCCGTAGAGCGGGATGGTGAGCAGCTGATGCTGGGGCTGGAATACGGGGATGTGGACCGTGTCCTGAATTACCTCAAGTCAAAGGGGCTGAGCCTGGAAAACTCCGATTACGGTGCGGATGTGACGATGGAACTGATCGTGGCATCGGAAAAGGCGGACGATATCATTAAGGAACTGACGGAACTGACCGCCGGACGGGTACTGGCAGAAAAAATGGGCAGTTGCGTCTTTCTTGACAAAGATACCTAAGAAAAGTATCATAATATGCGGTGTCATTTCGTTTAGGAATACACCCTGACCCGAGAGGGGGAAGGGGGATCCGGTGAGTGACATTATATATAGAAAAGACAGGAGGTGGTGACCGTGGAACGAGGTTCGTCGGACAGTCATAGTCAGAATTTTAAGCCGGGTGGGGCTGATCATCCGGCGTATGCTAATCAAAAAATACGGTCGTTGCCTGTAAATATAGAAAAAATGCATTTCTGAGTTCTCAAAAAGAGCGCATTTTCTCATAAATAAGGCAGTGGGAAAGGAGTGCGCATTACAATGGAAACATTGGAAGAATTTGAAGGACTACGGGAATTGATCGAGACCAAGCAGTATACGCGCCTTCGTCAGGAACTGGCGGAGATGAACGACGCGGATATTGCTTCTTTTTTGGAGCAGATGGATGGGGAGGATATGTTGAAGATCTTCCGTATCCTGCCCAAATCGATGGCGGCGGACGTTTTTTCCTATCTGGAGATCGAGAACCAGTCGTCCATCATCACATCCCTTTCCGAAAAGGATGCGGCCAACATCATCGATAACCTGATGGCCGATGATGCGACGGACCTTTTGGAAGAGATGCCGGCCAATATCGTCAAAAAATTGCTGGCCAATGCGAGCCCGGAGACGAGACGCGATATCAATCATCTGCTGCGCTATCCGGAGGATTCCGCAGGATCAGTGATGACCGTCGAGTATGTGGACCTGAAGGAAGATATCACGGTCAAGCAGGCTATCGACCGCATCCGTACGATGGGGATTGATTCCGAGACCATCAATATCTGTTATGTTTTGGACAGCACCCGTAAACTGAAGGGAACCGTGGCACTCCGCTACCTGTTGCTTTCCAAGGATGATGAGATCATCGGCGAGATCATGCACGAGAATGTCGTTTCGATCCACACCCTGATGGACCAGGAAGAGGTGGCCAGAACCTTCCAGAAATACGACTTTACTTCCATGCCCGTTGTGGATAATGAAGACCGTCTGGTCGGCATCATCACCGTCGACGACGTTGTCGACATTATGGAAGAAGAGGCCACCGAGGATATGGAAAAGATGGCAGCTATCGTGCCGTCGGACAAGCCGTATATGCGTACCGGCGTGTTCGAGATCTGGCGCAAACGTATGCCGTGGCTGCTGTTGTTGATGATCTCCGCAACCTTTACCGGAAGTATCATTTCCGGCTTTGAAGATGCGCTGGGGGCTCTGCCGATCCTGGTGGCGTATATCCCGATGCTGATGGATACCGGCGGAAATGCCGGCGGACAGGCATCCGTGACCGTGATCCGTGGTCTTTCCCTGGGAGAGATCAATTATAAGGATGTGCTGGCGGTTGTCTGGAAGGAGATGCGCGTGGCGCTGCTGTGCGGCTTATCGCTGGCGGCGGCGAACTTTGTAAAACTGCTTTTGTTCGATCAGGTAGGGGTGTTGGTAGCGCTGGTCGTTTGTATGACGCTGCTGATGGCTGTGCTGATCGCAAAGATGGTGGGCTGCACCCTGCCGATGCTGGCGAAACGATTGGGCTTTGACCCGGCCGTTATGGCGAGCCCGTTCATCACCACCATTGTGGACGCATTATCATTGCTGATCTATTTTGCAATCGCAACGAGAGTGTTGCATATAGGGTGATTCCTTACGATACAGAGGAAAGATAAACTTTCAGGAGGGCAATTATCATGAGTATGGCAGACCGTATCTTTATTGATATGTGCAAGGATATTCTGGAGAACGGCACCAGTACGGAAGGCGAAAAAGTCCGTCCGCATTGGGAAGACGGAACCAGCGCCTATACGATCAAGAAATTCGGCGTGGTAAATCGTTATGATCTGCGCAAAGAGTTTCCGATCTTTACGCTGCGCCGGACCGCACTGAAGTCCGCGACGGAGGAAATGCTGTGGATCTGGCAGCAAAAATCCAACGATGTACATTGGCTGCATAGCCATATCTGGGACGAATGGGCCGGAGAGGACGGTACCATCGGCAAGGCATACGGCTACCAGATGGGCGTGAAGCATCAATATAAGGAAGGCATGATGGATCAGGTGGACCGTGTGATCTGGGATTTGAAGAACAATCCGTTCAGCCGACGCATCATGACCAATATCTATGTGCATCAGGATCTGCACGAGATGAATCTGTATCCCTGCGCGTACAGCATGACCTTTAATGTGACGCAGCGCAAAGGGGAGGATAAGCTGACCCTGAATGCGATCCTGAACCAGCGTTCCCAGGATGTGCTGATGGCGAACAACTGGAATGTGGTTCAGTATGCGGTGCTGGTGCATATGCTGGCGCAGGTCTGTGATATGAATGTGGGCGAGCTGGTGCATGTGATCGCGGATGCGCACATCTATGACCGCCATGTAGATATGGTAAAGGAACTGATCACCCGTGAGCCGTTCCCGGCGCCGAAGTTCTGGATCAACCCGGACATTCACGATTTCTATCAGTTCACCCGTGACGATGTGAAGGTGATCGATTATCAGTACGGTCCCGAGCTTGGGGATATTCCGGTAGCGATATAAATCTATGCGCAAACAAACGGTGTAAGCCCAAACAAAAAAGCAGATTACCTATTTT
>CAMJAP010000101.1 GCA_946403625.1 uncultured Lachnospiraceae bacterium | reverse complement strand
TAGTCAACCACGGAAGTCCGTAATACTCATCGCTGGTATTTGCAAGCAGGTTTGCCAGCATCGGATCATTACCCTTGATGGAAATGTTGTTCTTTGCATTCTGATAGGTAAACTCAAGGTTCAGAGTTACCTCCGGAGCTGCTGCCAGTTCTTCCAATACGCCACGGGTAACGCTCATATACTTGGTGCTGACATCGACTGCACCGTTTCCGCCAACTGCTTCGATCGCTTCGATCACATGATCATTGAATGCGCCGTATGCGGACAGAGGTACTTCACTGTCTCTCTCGATATGGTGGCAATAAATGCACTCGTTAACCATCAAGCCGTCTGTCTCAAATACCGGATTCTGAATGATCTTCGGCATATAGGTGTGCTCGCCGTGCGGATGCTGCTTGCGATAGAGCTCATCTGCGATCTCTTCTGCAGTACGCTCACTTGATCCGCTGGGAACGATCACTTCCGGTACATCAACTACATCACCTTCAAACAGTACGCGGAAACGATACGGATTTTCTGTAGTACCGTCACCACCTGCTACCTGAATACCGATCGCTGCTTCCTCACGCTCATCGCTCAGTACATAATAGCTTGTGGTATAGGTGTGATCCGCTACATAAACAGGCACAACATACTGATTGTAATCACCTCTTGATCCGGGACCTACAAGATATCTGAATCCACCCGGTCTTACGGAAATGGTGAAGTCGCGGTTATCTGTCCAGGTATCAAAATCACCATGCCAGTTATCGTCACCGTAGTATGTAATAGCGCCGTTATTGGTAGTTGCGGTATCACCATCATAATAGCTTACACCTTCACCCAATTCTCTATCCGCTGCATTCGCTGAAATAACCGGTCCCATAGATGCAGCCACCACCGGTGCCAATGCCAAACCTAACAACTGTCCCCTGAAAAATCTGTTCTTCATTCGTTTAAATCCTCCTTTTGTATACCGCGGCACATCCGTCTGCCGTTGACGACCGGGTACTTTCTTTCCGTTCCCGATGTAGCATACTCTATCACAAGCAAAACGAACAAACCAGCAATTCCGCTTTACATTTTCGCACTTATACGGTGCCATGAAATACCGGCTCCGGTTTCGTTTATATTGCTTTATATTTTCATCAAAAAAAGACTCTTCGGAAATCCGAAAGAGTCTTTTCTTCTTAGATCAGGATTAGGGAATTCTTTTAAAAAATAGTCTCATTGCCCTGGCCGGGCGGGATCCCTTTTCTTTTTACCACTTTTTCTTCGGACAGTTGCCGTGTTTTACATTTGCACGAAACTCTACATAGCAGCCGCACGCATTACAAGTAGCGCCCAACAGATAGGAGCAATCCTTGCAGATGGAGATCCGCTTGGTAAACAGATCCTCACCTGCAAGGTCCTCCGGTTTGAGCATTGCCAAAAAACTGTCCAATTCTGCCGCCACATCCACTGCTTCCAGCTGCGCAGCGATCAGACATTTGCGGCAGATCTTTTTGTTTTCACTATATTCCGATTCTGCCACTTTTAGTTCTGTCCGTAATATGCATTCTCGCCGTGTTTACGGAAGAAATGCTTGTCGCGGATGCAATCCGGAGCCGGCTTTACCTGCGGATTGATCAGCTCGGTCTTGAGTGCCATCTTGGCTACTTCTTCCAGAACCACTGCATTGTGTACGGCTTCTGCAGCATCCTTGCCCCAGGTGAACGGGCCATGATTGGTGCACAGTACACCCGGAGTGTACAGCGGGTTCAATCCCAGTTTCTCAAAAGTCTCGATGATCACCAGACCGGTGTTGGTCTCGTATGCACCGTTGATCTCTTCCGGTGTCAGGCTTCTTGCGCAGGGAATCTCACCGTAGAAATAGTCTGCATGTGTTGTGCCATACAGCGGAATGCTGCGGCCTGCCTGTGCCCATGAAGTTGCTTCCGGAGAATGGGTATGTACCACACCCCCGATGCCTTCGTACTTCTTGTACAGTTCCAGATGGGTCGGCGTATCGGAAGACGGCTTATAACGGCCTTCCACGCGATTGCCATCCAGATCCATCACTACCATATCGTCCGGTGTCATGGTCTCATAATCCACGCCGCTCGGCTTGATCACGAACAGGCCGGATGCGCGGTCGATCTCGCTTACATTGCCCCAGGTATAGGTTACCAGGTGGCGCTTCGGCAGTTCCATGTTTGCTAAATATACTTTTTCTTTGAGTGCTTCTAACATGATTCTACTTCCCTTTCGTTTATGTCGTTATTCCGGTTTTACCCTCTTTCGGCCTTCGGCCACCTTCCCCCTAGAAGGGGGAAGGCAAGAAAAACTTATTCTGCGATGCAGTCGATAGCTGCTTTCTCCAGCGGCAGAGCCTTTACGAAGGACTGCATGAAACGGTCGAAGCCAGCGACTTCCTCTGCAGTTGCGGTTACGGTGCTGCCTTCCTGGCCGGCAAAGATCTCATTCTTCAGGAAATCGGAAAGGGATCCGCTTGCCTTCTTGGTCATATACAACGCCAGCAGAGCGATACCCCAAGCGCCGCCTTCGCCGGCGGTCTCCATTACGGTTACCGGGCCGTTTACGGCTGCGGAAAGGATGCGCTGTCCTGCTTCCTTGGTCTTGAAGTAGCCGCCGTGGCCATACAGGCAGTCAACCTTTACATCTTCTTCCTTAAACAGGATGTCCATACCGTACTTCAAAGTGCTCAGTGCGGAGAACAGCTGCAGACGCATAAAGTTTGCAAAGGAGAAGTCAGCGTTTACGGATCTTGCAAACAGCGGACGACCCTCGGCAAAACCGGTCACCGGCTCTCCGGAGAAATAGTTGAATCCCATCAGACCGCCGCAATCCGGTGCACCGCTCATTGCTGCGGTAAACATGGTGGTATAAAGCTTGTCGGTATCTACCGGCATGCCCAATGCTTCGGAATACTGTGCAAACAGTTTTGCCCACGCATTGATCTCGGAAGTACAGTTGTTGCAGTGTACCATTGCCACATCCTTACCTTCCGGAGTGGTTACCACATCGATCTCTTCGTGTACGCCCTTCAGCGCTTTTTCCATAACGATCATCGCAAATACGGAAGTACCTGCGGATACATTACCGGTGCGTACTGCCACGCTGTTGGTTGCTACCATACCGGTACCTGCATCGCCTTCCGGCGGGCACAGCGGGATGCCGGCTTCCAGAGTACCGCTCACATCCAGCAGTTTTGCGCCTTCTGCAGTCAGGGTACCTGCTGCCTCACCTGCGGACAGGGACTTCGGCAGGATATCTTCCAGTTTCCAGGAGAAGCCGCACGGTGCGATCATCTCATCAAACTTTGCTACATAAGCCTTGTTGTAATCTCCGGTCGTAGAGTCGATCGGGAACATACCGGACGCATCACCCACACCCAGCACCTTTTCACCGGTCAGTTTCCAGTGGATGTAACCAGCCAGTGTGGTGAAGAAGGTGATGTCCTTCACATGATCTTCTTTGTTCAGGATCGCCTGATACAGATGGGAAATGCTCCAGCGCTGCGGGATATTGAAGCCCAGTGCCTTGGTCAGCTTTCCGGCTGCTTCTTCGGTGATCGTGTTACGCCATGTACGGAACGGAACCAGCAGTTCGCCGTTCTTGTCAAATGCCATATATCCGTGCATCATTGCGGAAAATCCGATGGATCCGATCTTCTTCAGAGGTACGCCGTACTGCTTCTGCACATCGGCTGCCAGTTCTGCATATGCATCCTGCAGACCGTTCCAGATCATATCCAGGCTGTAGGTCCAGATACCGTTTTCGTACTGGTTCTCCCAGCCGTGGCTGCCGGATGCCAGTGTTGCGCCTTTTTCATCGATCAGAACGGCTTTGATTCTGGTGGAGCCGAACTCGATACCAAGGGCTGTCTTTCCGCTTTCGATTATTTCTTTCATATTTTTTCTCCTCTTTTTGGAAGCGTTTTCACATGCATAGAAAAGACTTCCCCCGGTAGTTTTGGGGGAAGTCGGTCGTGAATACTCTGCTTAGATGTTTTCCTTTACGGTCTTTACGATGCCTTCTGCATCCAGACCATACTTGTGGATCAGCTCTGCTGCCGGGCCGGACTCGCCGAAACGGTCACGCATACCGATACGAACCACCTTTGCCGGATGATTCTCTGCCAGGCACTCGCAAACTGCGCTGCCCAGACCACCGATGATGGAATGCTCCTCTACGGTGAACAGCATCTTGGTCTCTTTTGCAGCCTTGATGATCAGCTCTTCATCCAGCGGCTTTACGGTGTGGATGTTGATCACGCGTGCGCTTACGCCTTCTGCTGCCAGCGTCTCTGCTGCTTCCAGAGCCTGGGATACACACAGACCGGTTGCTACGATGGTGATATCGGAACCGTCTTTCAGGGTGATACCCTTACCGATCTCAAACTTGTAATCTGCATTGTCATTGATCACAGGCACACCGAAGCGGCCGAAACGCAGATATACCGGACCGTTATATTCGTATGCTGCGCGAACTGCAGCCTTTGCTTCTACATCATCGCTCGGGCAGATGACTACCATACCCGGGATGGAACGCATCAGCGCCATATCCTCGTTGCACTGGTGGCTGGCACCGTCTTCACCAACGGAGATACCTGCGTGAGTAGCGCCGATCTTTACATTCAGGTGCGGATAACCGATGGAGTTACGAACCTGCTCAAAGTTACGGCCTGCCGCAAACATTGCAAAACTGCTGATAAACGGAACGATACCGCAGGTAGCAAGACCTGCTGCGATACCGGTCATATTTGCCTCTGCGATACCGCAGTCGATATGACGTTCCGGAAATGCTTTCTTAAAAGTACTGGTCTTGGTTGCTGCTGCCAGATCGGCATCCAGCACATAAAGGTTCGGGAATTCTGCGCCCAATTCTGCCAGCGCATTACCGTAACTGTCTCTGGTTGCGATCTTCTTTACATCTGACATAACGCTGCCTCCTCCTCTTTCAGTTCCTTCATTGCGATCTCATATTCTTCTGCATTCGGTGCCTTGCCATGCCAGCCGCAGGAGTTTTCCATATAGGAAACGCCCTTGCCCTTCAGGGTCTTTGCAACGATGGCACTCGGCTGTCCCTTATGCTCTCTTGCGTTCTTCAGCGCCTGAGCGATCTCGTCAAAATCATTGCCGTTGATCACCTGTACATAGAAGTTGAATGCTTCAAACTTCTTGTCGATCGGGTTCGGAGAGCAAACCTCATCCAGAGAACCGTCGATCTGCAGGTTGTTGTTATCTACGAAAAGAACCAGGTTGTCCAGTTTTCTGTGGCCTGCAAACATTGCTGCTTCCCAGATCTGGCCTTCCTCGATCTCACCGTCACCGCACAGGCAGTATACACGGTAGTCTTTGTTCTGCAGTCTTGCTGCCAAAGCCATACCAACCGCTGCGGAAAGTCCCTGTCCCAAAGAACCGGAAGACATATCAACGCCCGGCACACCCTTCATATCCGGATGTCCCTGCAGGAAGGAGCCTGTATGACGCAGGGTCTTCAATGCTTCTACATCAAAGAATCCGCGGTTTGCCAGTGTGGAATACAGTCCCGGTGCCACATGTCCTTTGGAAAGAACGAAACGATCACGATCCTCCATCTTCGGATTCTTCGGATCGATATTCATCTCCTCAAAATACAGGTAGGTAAAGATCTCCGCCGCTGAGAGAGATCCGCCCGGATGTCCGCACTTTGCGTTATAAACACCCGTAATGATACCCTGTCTTACTTTGTTTGCAGCGATCATCAGTGCTTTCTTGTCCAACTTCTTTCTCCTTCCTTGATAAAATATATTTTAGATTGTGATAAAAAATTACGACTGTATCTGCGAATTCACGCAACAATATATACATTCTATAATATAGACCCCGAAAAAACAAGGGGTGGTTTTGTTACTTTTACCCGAAAGATTATTTATGGTCGCAGATTTCCGTCATCCGCTCTCATGACACCTGTTTTTTGGCCCAAGTGCAGATCCCGTGATCGCTCAGGCCCGACAAAAGCACCGTTGTCCGGTTGATATCATGATCCAGGCCTTTTTCTACATGCACATATTCCGTTACGGGGCCGTAGGTGAACTCCAGCGTATATTCGTCGATCTGTTTCCAGCTGCCCCGGATCGAACAACTCTCCAGCCGGCCGTCTTCATGCAGGATCAACGGATGCGCATGCGCGATCCCCTGCGGAACTGCCGGACGCAATTCGATCCGCTCATAGACCCCGGGGATCACCGGCGGTCTTGCGATCCGGAAGGTTTCTCTCGCATAGGGCTGTGCACCGGCGATCAGCCAGCCGTCCGGAGTCGTGTAGAGGCGACGGATCTGTAACAGCCCCGGCCCGCAACCGTCTTCCAGAAAACGCATTTTTCGAATATGAGAAACCAGAAACAGCTCGCCGTTTTCCCGCTGCAACACCGAATTGTGCCCCGGCGCCATATGCGGCATTCCGGTCAGCCAGCGATATCCGGCGCTGATCAAAAGCCCCCGGCTGCAATCCGGATCCTCCGTATCCGCCAGATCGTTGCCGAAGTAATCCAAAAACGGTCCCGTCACCTTCCGGCTGCGTCCCACGCGGATATTATAATCACTCATCAGAGAGCCATAGGATACGAACAGATAATAGTATCCCGTCTCCCGGCAGTAGATCATGTACGGGCCTTCGATCGCCCCGTCCGTCCACAGCGGTCGCCGCGCCAGGCAGATCCCCCGGCGGCGCTCCTGTTCTTCCCGGGGCAGGTCCTGTATCTTGGTCCCTGCCATATACCGCGGATCCAGCCGGATACTGCCTACACCGCACCCATCCGGGCCGCGATCCCTCGCCAGACCGCTCTCCTTATCCAGCGGCAAAAGATGCACACCGCCCCAAAAAGATCCATACAGCAGATATTGCTCTCCGCTTTCATGATCTTCAACGATATTGGCATCGATCCCGTTTACATCCAGCGAATCGTCGGTTTTTATGACAATATCACGCGGTACAAATGGCCCCTCCGCCCGATCGGAAACCGCCAGGAAAATGCAGGATTTGCGCGTCCCCCAGGTGGAATTGGAGCAATACAGCCGGTACTCATCGCCCACCTTTACGATATCCGGTGCCCAGATATCGTCCGAACCGGTCCAGACCTCCGCTTCCCACGGCACTTTTACATACTTCGGCAGCGGCGTCCAATGCTCCAGATCCTCCGAAACCAGTCCCTGCATATGAGTCGCATAGATATAAAACCGTCCGGAGACCGGATCCTCAAAAACAGCCGGATCGTGGATTTCGTATTCGGCCTCCGCTTCGGCTTCCTCATCCCCGCAAAATCCCTGTTCCTCTTTGTATTCCGTATAACTGCGGGCGATCTGCTCATCCGTTAACGGCACATCATAAAAACTCAGAGCCGACAGATTGCCGCGATAGGATATCTGATAGCAGTCTCCGCCCAGGTATATATGCGAAGCGCCTCCGATCTTCGGCACAGAGCCTCGCATCCCGGCAAACTTGCCGTCAATGAACAGGCGTATCATATTGTTGAACGCGTCATAGACCAGCGCAACATAACTCCATTTTCCGACGGGAATCGCTTCCGTCATAACATCGGTCCAGGGTACGTCCCCGTCCGCATGCATACGAAACATACATACATTCCCGCTCACTGTGGGCATAAACGAGATAAACCCGCCCTGGGTCCGCGCATAAAATGCACTGGTCCAGTTTTGCACTTCCCGCGGGCGTACCCACATACTGATCGTAAAACTGCCTCCGCGCAACAGTTCCCCGGGCAATTCGACCAGATTGGTATTCACCGGTCCGCCTCCGAAACTCAGCCCGCCATGGGCCACGGAGACGCCCGATACAAACTCCATACCTCCGCCGATCGTCTTCCCCGGCCATTCCCCCTGCGTGGTGGCAAAATTATTGAAAAAATCGTAGCGATATACTTTCTCTTCTCCGGTGATCCTGGACAGATACGCCGTATATTCCTCCAGCGTACGGCACTCCCCGTAATAACTTCCGGTCGCTCCGTCACAGCCGTTCTCCAGCAGATACTCTACATCCTCTATACTTCGGACACCCTGTCCGATACTGGACAGCTGCATATTCCTCGTCAGATGGAACAAGGTATACAAAATGCTCCGCCGTTCCTCTTCCTTTCGCCCCCCCATAACATAGTCTTTATCAAAAAAGACCGTGGAGATCGGCAGGCTTTCCAAAAAACGGAATGCGGAAAAATCTTCTCCGAAATTCATCAGGCCGATCGAAAAACCGGCATTTTTCAAACGATGCAGACTGCTGCGCAGGTGTTCCGCACTGCGTCCGCCCAGATACCGCTCGTCGATCAGCAATTCCAGCCCTGCTTCGGGAATACGATACTTTTTGGTGATACTGCAGAGAACTTTGACCGCATCCTCTTCCAGTGTCAAAGGGGACAAGCGGATCCCCACGACAGATTGTGTACCGACCGCCCGCCGGATCAGCTTATAATCTTTACACAACTGCTCAAAGACATACAGATCCACTTTTCGAATGAATCCGTTCTTTTCCAGTACCTGTTCGTACTGCGGGCTATACATGAGCTCTCCGCTCTCCTTTTCCCAGACGGTCATGGCAACGCTGCGCATGATCCTTGCATTTTGGAGATGGATCACCGGGTAATAGAGCAGGCGGAATCGTCCTTCCGAAAGTGCAGCTTCCACCGTGCTCTCGATCTCCCACTCCTCACGGATCTGCTCTGCATAATCATCAAAAAAGATATATCGGTTCTTTCCTTCCTTCTTTGCGTAATACATCGCCGTATCACTATAGGAAAGCAGTTTGTCGATACCTTCTGTCGTATGCGCATTCCGGACAATCCCGATGCTGGCCGAGATCACGCCGAAGGCTTTATCCGCGGAAGCTTCTGCCCGAAAATCATTCAAAAGCCCGTCGGCCAACGTCCGCAGATCCTCACGATCCCTTTCGCCGGGAATCATGATAACGAATTCATCGCCGCCCAGACGGATCACTGCCCCATCCTGCGGCACACCGTCCGTCAGAATGCTGCCGACACGCACCAATGTACGGTCTCCGATCTTGTGCCCGTACATATCATTTACATTTTTGAAATTATCCAGATCCAGAAATAGAACCTGTACCGATTCCTGCTGCGAGATCTGTTCACTCCAGATCTCATACATACCCTTTCGGTTGTACAATCCGGTCAGGTAGTCTTGTGTTTCACGTCCCATACAATCCTCCCCTAAAAAAAGATGTATCGACCTGATATTTTAGACAAACTTAATCTATTTTAGCATTTATTTAATTATATTTACTTCCGTCACTCTTTTCAATATGATGTTCACGATTATGTATAAGTTTAGCGGGATTATACTATTTTTCCCTTCTATTCTCGTCGTTTTGCCGAATGTGCAAACTATTTTACAAAAACATAAAAATATCCCTCGCCTGTATTGACCTTATGCGGAATATTCACTATATTTATATACATATCCCGCATTACAAAAAGGAAAACTTTTATTACAAGAAGGAGCTGCTTATGCAACACATTACATCTCTGGACAGCGCAGTCGAATTGTTTAAGGCACTCGGTTCTGATGTACGCATTGATATCATTAAACTGCTACTCAAAAACAAACATATGAATATGAATGAGATCGCAAAGGAACTGCAGATCACCAACGGTGCGATCACCAGTCATATCAAAAAGCTGGAATCCTGCGGTGTGATCACGACATCCAACGATTCCCGGGGACACGGCAACCAGAAGATCTGTACGCTGACCATGGACAAGATCCTGATCGAACTCGATTCCGAGGCCGTGGATCAGAATGTTTACACCACCAGCCTGAAAGTCGGCCACTATTCGGATTACAAAGTATATCCGACCTGCGGACTTTCCACTTCCACCGCACTGATCGGCGAAGTGGACGATACCCGCTATTTTGCCCATCCGGATCGCTACAACGCCGACATCCTCTGGTTTACACGCGGTTTCGTGGAATATGAGATCCCAAATTTTATCCCGTCCCTGCAGGAGATCACACAGATCATGATCTCGGCGGAACTTTCGTCCGAAGCGCCCGGCATCAACAGCAACTGGCCTTCCGACATCACCTTCTCCTTAAACGGCATCGAGCTGGGTACCTGGACATCCCCCGGCGATTTCGGTGATGTACGCGGTATCTTCACCCCGGACTGGTGGTTCCCCAACTGGAACCAGTATGGTCTGTTAAAACTGCTGGTGATCAACAAGAGCGGCACCTACATCGACGGACTCAAGATCTCCGATGTCGATATCGAGCATTTCAAGGGGAGCAACCACAGCAAATTCACCTTCCGTATGGAGATCAAGGATGACGCCGCACACATCGGCGGCCTGACCATCTTCGGCAAGACCTTCGGCAACTATGCACAGGATATCAAAGTCAGCATCAGCTACAGCCCGGAGAAATAAGTAAATACAGATACAAAACCAGGGACCCGGTCATTGCGGATAGAGGTAATCCTCATCCCCGATCGGGTCTTCTTTTATTACTTTTGCAAAGCCCTTGTAGATAAAGAAACTGCACAGCCAGTTGATGAACGCGATCCCGAAGATCGCCATCAGCATCAGAAAACTCACACTGATCGTTGCCAGATACGCCGCGCCTGCACACAAAAGCATACACACGGCGGTATGCGGCAGGAAAAACGCAAAAGCCATCTTGGCAGCATTTGCGATCTGCACTTTGAGCGGATCCCGCATTTTTGCGATCACCGGAAAAACCCACAGAGAGATCATCCAAAGGATCAGCGCGATGCCGCCCGAAAGCAGGAGCATCACTTTGCCCATACTGCCTGTATCTGCTGCCATCCAGAAGCGAAAATCCAAAAACAGGACACCTGCTGCCGCCAAAAAAACAAGCCACGCCGCGGTAGCCTGCCAAAAACTTTCCCGAAACGCTTTCCAGAACCGTTTTGCCACATAGCCATCCCCTTCCCGGACCGAACGCAGATTGACCGCATACATCGCACTCAGTGCCGCTCCCATCGTTACTACCGGAAGAGAGAATACCAAAAAGAGAAAATTCAAAAAGATCAGATCCGTCAGTTTATTTAAGAATCGTATCACCGGATTATCGTGAGACATGGCTTTCCCTTTCTATGGTAATCACTTCTATAAACAAAACTCTTTTTTCATAATATCAGATTCCCACCCTCAAAACAAATGTGCCGCCATCAAAAACAGAGTGTTTTTTGATAGCGGCACACCAAGTAAGAACGAGAAGTAAAGTGGGGGCTTTACTTAATACCACTGATCGCGATCGATTCGATGATCACGCGCTGGAAGAGGAAAAACAGCAACAGTGTCGGCAACATCGCGATCACAGATGCCGCCATGATCAGAGCGTAGTCGCTTTGGATCGCATAATAGGAGTTGAAAGACCGGATCACCACCTGCAATGTCCATGTCTTTTCATCTCGCAGGAAAATGGTCGGAGCCAGATAATCATTCCAGATCCCCATAAACCACAGCATCAGCTGGGTTCCAAGGGCGCCTTTCATAAGCGGAAGAAAAATCTTCCTATAGGTAACAAAATAGTTGCATCCGTCCAGTTTGGCCGCTTCCATCAAATCCTTCGGAATGCTGTACAGATTCTGCCGCAGGAAGAAGATCATGCTCACATTTCCGAAACATCCCGGAATGATCAGTGGCAGCAGCGAGTTTGTCCACTTCAGTTTGGTAAACAATACATACTGCGGGATCATTACGACCGCAAAAGGGATCATGATCGTTGCCAGCAGCGCCAAAAACAATGCTGTTTTTCCGCGGAATTCCATCTTGGCAAATGCAAATGCCGCCAGGGAGGAGGTAAATCCGCCGATAAGCAGTACCGGGATCTCTACCATAATCGTATTGAAAATACCGTTGATAAACTCACCCTTTTTGAGCACCTGAGAATACTTACCGATCAGGATCGGATCCGGAAAGATCGACAGTTTACCGGACAGGATCTGGTTCTTGGTCATAAAGGAGGTCGCTACCATATAGATCAACGGAAATACCATGATCAGGGC
>CAMJAP010000100.1 GCA_946403625.1 uncultured Lachnospiraceae bacterium | reverse complement strand
TTGTAGAACTTGACTTCCACACCATAGAGCAGAGTATCGTCATTTGCGGTACCCGGTGCGATCTTATCGAGCTTGTAGATCATCTCAATGATACCGTCTAAGATACGCTTGGGCATTACGAGGCTTAAGTCACCCGGCGTTGCATTCAGGGTCGGTGTGATAAAGGCTTCGTTGATCCTCGACTGCGTACTGCGGTGTCCGGTGATCAGATCGCCGAATCGCTGTACGATCACGCCGCCGCCCAGCATATTGGAAAGTCTTGCGATGCTCTCGCCATAGCCGTTGCTGTCCTTGAACGGCTCCGAAAAATGCTTTGCTACCAGTAAAGCAAAGTTCGTATTCTCCGTCTGCTTCTCCGGATCCTCATAGCTGTGTCCGTTTACGGTCACGATACCGTTGGTGTTCTCATTTACCACGGCGCCCTTGGGATTCATACAGAATGTACGCACCAGATCGCCGTATTTGGCAGTACGATAAACGATCTTGCTTTCATAGAGTTCGTCCGTCAAATGGGAAAATACCGCTGCCGGCAATTCCACACGCACACCGATATCCACACGGTTTGACTTGGTCGGGATCTGCAGATCGCTGCAGACCGTCTCCATCCATTTGCTGCCGCTGCGTCCGGCCGAGATGATGCAGCAGGTGCCGCGATAGGTATTGTTCCCACTCTCTTCCTTCACATCGATCTCATAGCCTTCGTCCGTCTTGCGTACCTTTTCCACGGCCGCATTGAAATGGAATTCCACTTTATCTTTCAGTTCATTGAAAATGTTTTCCAGAACGATATAATTGACATCCGTGCCCAGATGACGCACCGACGCATCCAGAAGATGCAGGTCATTCTGCAGGCACAGTTTCTTGATCTCGGTATTTGCCGTGGAATACAGATGCGTCCCTTCGCCGCCGTGGCTTAAGTTGATCTGATCCACATACTCCATCAGTTCAATGGCTTTTCTCTTGCCGATATACTCGTACAATGTGCCGCCAAACTGATTTGTGATATTGTATTTGCCGTCCGAAAAAGCACCCGCACCGCCAAAACCGTTCATGATCGAACATGTCTTGCAGCCGATGCAGCTCTTTACCTTCTCCCCGTCGATCGGACATTTGCGCTTGTGCAGCGGATACCCCATCTCAAATACGGCAATCTTTAATTCCGGTTTCAACTTCACCAGTTCGTATGCCGAAAAGATTCCGCCCGGTCCCGCGCCAATGATCAATACATCATACCCCATAACCATAACCCCTTTCCTTAAACTCTTACTTTGTGAGTTCCTCTACGATCTTTTCAAAATGCATTCCGTGCGATGCCTTCACCAGTACCGTATCCCCCTGTTGCAGGAAATCCGTCACCGCATCCTTCAGGCTCTCCGTGTCTGCAAAATGATGCACCTCCACCGAACCGCCTGTCTGTGCTGCCTGCGCCATCGCCTCCGATAAGCCTCCCGCACACAAAAGCACTTCGATCCCTTTTTCCTTTACATAATCGCCAACGCCGGCATGTAATGCCCGTTCATCGGCTCCCAGTTCGAACATATCTCCCAAAACCGCTACTTTGCGGCCGCCGGCCCTGCACAGCAGATCGATCGCAGCCCGCACCGAAGTCGGATTTGCATTGTAGCAGTCGTCGATCAGCGTATATTGCTCACCTTTTACGATACGGCTTCTGCCGCCCACCGCCTGTACATTTCCGATACCGCTGCGGATCTGTTCCGCATCCAGTCCGGCAAGTCTTCCCACGGCGGTTGCCGCCAGTGCATTGAGTACCATATGCCGCCCGGGTAAGGGAACCTGCGCTTCAAACTGCAAACCGTCCGGTCCCGCTATCGTCACACTGCTTCCTTCCAAAGCGCCTTCGGATGTGATCTGCGCCGTATAGGCAGCCTCACCTCCGTCTGCACATCCTTCCGGCTGCAGCGCATATCGGATCGGTGCTTTCCCGGCGACTTCTCTGATCGTGCACAGTTTATCGTCCATTCCGTTTACGATCACGGTAGCATCCGCCCCCATCGAAGCAAAAATCTCCGTCTTGGCTTTCAAAACGCCGTCCCGGTCGCCCAGGGCTTCCAGATGGCAGTCGCCGATGTTGGTCAGCACCGCGATATCCGGCTTAACCACCGCTGTCAGTCTTGTCATCTCTCCGAAATGGTTGATACCCATCTCTACCACGGCATATCGGTGCTGCTGCCGGATCCGCAAAATGGTCAGCGGCACACCGATCTCGTTATTAAAATTGCCTTCCGTCGCGCAGGTTTCATAACCGCTGCGCAGTACGGATGCGATCAGTTCCTTGGTACTGGTCTTGCCCACGCTGCCGGTGATACCGACGATCGTACAATCCAGCTGCTCACGATAAAATGTCGCGATCGCCGTGAGTGCCTTGAAACTGTCCTCTACCAATATGCAGGGACCACAGGGTTCCTCGGGCAGTTTCTCGCAAACCACGCCCAGCGCCCCTTTTTCAAACACCTGCGGGATAAAATTGTGACCGTCCACGCGCTCGCCCTTGGTCGCGATAAAGATGCCGTCCTTTTCGATCAGACGGGAATCGATCACCACGCAGGCCGCTTCCGTATCCGGCACATTCTCCGCAAAATGCAATGTGCCTCCGCAGACTTTTTCTATATTCTTTAATGTGATCCCTTTCATGTCAGTTCCTCTTACTTTTTCAAAGATACCTCAATCAGCTTCTCGCACAGTTCCGGATAGCTCATGCCGGCTGCGGCTGCTTCCTGCGGCAGCAAAGAGATCGGAGTCATACCCGGCAGTGTGTTTGCCTCCAGGCAGTAGATCGTACCGTCCTCGTTCATCATAAAGTCCATTCGTGCATAGGAACGCAGGCGCAGTACCTTCCATGCCGCCTCCGCCGTACGCTGGATCTCCTCGGTCTTTTCTTTGGAAAGGTTGGCCGGGCAGGTCTCTTTTGTCATTCCCGGCTGGTACTTGTTCTTGTAATCATAGCTGCCCTGGAGCGGCTCGATCTCTACCAGCGGCAGAGCGTGCCCGTCGATCAGACCGCAGGTAAACTCACGGCCTTTGATGTACTGCTCGATCACCACACCGTCGTCATATGCCTTGGCCTGCTCCAATGCCGTCTTCAGATCCGCGTCGTTATTGACAAAGTATACACCAACGGAAGATCCACCGTTGTTCACCTTGACTACCGCCGGATATTTCACATTCTTTACTTCATCCCCCAGTCGGATGCTGTAGCCTTCCGGTGTCGGAATGCCGCCGGCCTTGAACAGTTCCTTGGTCAGCCCCTTGTCCATACAGATCGCACTGCTCAGATGATCGGTACCGGTATACGGGATGCCGTTCAGTTCAAAGACTGCCTGGATCTTGCCGTCCTCACCGTTTGCGCCGTGCAACGCCATAAATACCACATCCGCCTGCTCGCAGATCTTCATCACATTCGGTCCGAAGAAATGCTTGTCCCCGTCCGGACGAAGCGCCTTTACCGCTGCCAGATCCGGGCTTTCTTCCTTGATGGCGCCGATCCCTTCCGACCAGTCTCTGGGATCCGCAAAGATATTTTCTGCATTTCCGTCAAATCCAAGATACACATCCAGCAGTACCACCTGATGTCCGCGTTCCTTCAATGCCCGATAGATCCCGGTTCCCGAGATCAGCGACACTTCGCGCTCTGTGCTGGTACCACCTGCCAATACTACGATCTTCATCGTTATTTCGCTCCCTTTTTCAACATAATAAAGACGGCCGTGTCGATCCACCGCCGCCTTCGTTTTCTCCCTATTACGGTAAACCAACCTTTAGTTTACCACATTTTTTCCGGTTGCGCAAATACAGGCTTTGCCCGGCCGAAAAACTCCCGTCATTCGGTCGCGTCCCGGATCATCTTCTGGATCCGGTCGGATTCTTCTTTCGTCAGGTGTCTGCCTTCCAAAAAAGCGGCAAAGAAATCGGGCAGCGAATCCCCGAAGGCTTTCTGCAGCAGCGCCTCCCCTTCTGCCTTCAGCGCCTGCTCCCGCTTGATCCCGGAAACGACCTCCCCATCCGCAAAGGACAGGATCCCCTTGGTATCCATACGCCTCAGCATCGTATAGACCGTAGATTTCTTCCATCCGTATTTTTCCAGACAGATTTCCACCAGTTTCGTCGCAAGAACCGGTTCCGTATCCCAGATCACTTCCATCAGGCGATATTCATTGTCCGTAAGCCGGATCTGTTTGTTTTCTTTACTCATATACGCATCCCTTCTTTTCCGGATTATTCTATAACGACTCAGTGTCCCAACAGCTCCTCTTCCGTCTCCGTTCCCTGTAAATCCTCAAACATTTCGAATTGCGCATCTTCAAACCCAAAACTTCCGTCTGCATGATATCGGATCCTGCCTCTCAGATATCCCACCGCCGTCCCCGGTCTCGAGCCATCTTTATCATAGAGCACACCATATTCATAGAGGATCTGATCTTCTTTCAGTTCATAGGCCTCTCTCCATCCCAGATAACAGTTCTCGGGAAGTATTTCGTCCAGCATTTCGTCCAGCATCTCTTCCGGAAATTCATAATCCTGAAACGATCTGAGATTCAGCCGGTCGTCTTCCGGATCAAATATGTATAATTCCTCGACATAACACTCTGTTCCCCCCAAGGTATTGATGCGATATGCATATTCCTCCTGACCGTCTCCGTCATAATCCGCCGTCTCCAAATCTATGCAACCGTCATAACGAGGTTTCACAGGAATCTCTGCCGAATAGATGTTATCACCGATCAGGATCAGCTTTTCGTCTCTCCCCCCGCAACTGTAAATACTGATATCACCGTTCGACATATGTCTTAGGAACACACCGTCCGTGTCATTATAATAATCCACGTTTTGATTATGATCAGACCATACGCTCGCTTCCTTCAGTTCCTGCGCAGTTACATTTTTTTCCGCGACAGAATAGACCTGTTCGGCTCTCCTCGTATAATCCGTAATGCCTTTTAATTCCGGATAGAGTTCGTCATCCTTTTCCGTACAATAAAATGGTCTCCAGTTTCCTCTATCCCCAAGAACCAGATAAGTGATCTCATCCCCGTTCGGAAAACGATAGGTTACCGTACCCGCCCTTTTGTATATTAATCCGTCTACCCAGCTAAACTCTCCCTCGCCACCCTGCAGATTATACAACGTTTCTACTGCGGTCACAGGGTCTTGCAACTGCTCCAACTTTTCCTGCGGCCATACATTCTCAAACACCTGAAACCAATCAACCCCGACTTCGAATGCCGTCGAACTGTCATATCTTATCTTGTAACTATACGGATTTTCAATCTTTAAAGCAGTTTCAAGATCCGTCACTTCCCGGATCACCTCATCCCGTTCATTTCCTGCGTAGATCACTTTGGCCCCGGTATCCTCTGCCGTTTCCGAATAATAATCCAATACCGTATAATAATACACAATATCGCCTTCATCGCTCATCGACATGTAATACAGTTCATACGGATAACAGATTCCCGCTTCCGACTCTGCCTTATGGGAATAATCGTGAAAATAAGCATAACTGTAATCAATGTCCCGCTGATAGGCCGCCACCGGATACAGTTCCGCCGCATCCGAAATATAGCCCTGCTCTATCAGTTTTCCGGCCAATCGTCCGGTCTGCGCAATCTTTAACTCTTCTTCGGAGCGGAACATTTCCAGATTACCATGGGCATCCTCGGATACGGTTTCCTCGATCGTTTGGATACTATCTGCGTCATCTTGCAACGCATCCGTTCCGGATACCTCTTCTGTGATCCCCCGGACACCCGCCTCTTCTTTTGATGCACATCCCGCCGAAAAGGCTATCCCGAACGCCAGAAAACATCCGGGCAATATCCTATGAACTGTTTTTCTTTTGTTACCCTTGCGGCATACCTTCAATGTATTGCACCTCTCCTACAGAATACTGCCCATCACCGAAATAACAGATTTTTACTGTGAAACCCTTGTCTCCCGTCTGCATGACATAGTTCATATAATCATACTCAAACTCCATCCAGACATCGCGCGTACTCACGGAAATCCCCATCAAAGCTGCCCTGTATCGCACACCCGATAGCACCTTCTCGGAATCAAGGGGATATAAAGTGATCGCTCCGTCATTCCATTCCCCAAAATAGTATTCCGTTCTCCTTGTTTCGTTTGTTCGTATAACCTGCCGGATCAAATATTCCGCCTGACCGTCCTGATCGAAATCCGACGAACAAAAAGAATAACTGCTGTCCGGTACCCATTTCATCAGCTCAACCGGAGCCATCCAATCTCCGATGCGCACGACCAATCGGAGCCAATCGCCATCTCTGGCACCATACAAATAACTTTCGTCGCTCTCACTATAACGCAACACCCAGAATTCTTTGTCGTTCTGCTCCCATTGCTGTTTGACCCGATTCCATTCTTCCGTTGTTTTGCCTTCATAACGCTTCATCCGGTCGGTCATCTGCCGGATCTCTTCCAACGACTTGCCGCAGATCCGATCGGTTGCCGCGTCCCCATCCGCTTCTTTTGAAATCTCTTCTTTTGTAATTTCTTCTTTTGCGGTTTCTTCTTCCGACGGCTCTTCTTCCGTTATTTCTTCTGCCGCAGTCGTGGTCACACATCCGGCCAAAAACAATACCGCAACGATCAAAACGGCACAAACCCATCCCGGTGCCTTACGATATCCGATCACATTCCGGATCCGTTTCTCCGCAGGGCTCTCGCCAAAAGCCGCAATCAACGGGATGCCGCCGCGATCGGACGCAAACTCCAGCAGTGTCGTGGCATATTCCTTTTTGCGCCCGCTGCCGAGCCTTCGCAATACCGCTTCATCACAGGCCATCTCCAGATCCTGGTTCATACACCGCAGACAGATCCACACCAACGGGTTCCACCAATGCAGAGCGAGCGCCAGAAACGCGATCGCCTTCCACAAAGGATCGAAATGGCGCAAATGCATGGTCTCATGCATCAGGATCATTTCCTGCTGCATCGGAGGCAGCGTATTGTCCGCGCCTTCCCGAAAGCTTTCCGGTACATAGATCCCGGGGCGAAAAATACCAAAGGACATCGGCACTTCGCGCACATCACTGAGCCATACCGGATAGTGTTCCCATTCCTTCAGATAAACCGCCCTCTTCAGTTCCTTCGCCGTATTTTGATATTTCCTTGCTCCCGCCAACAAAAACACTGCAAGTCCGATCAGCCACAAAACGCCGCCGATCCCGGTCAGGCTCTTCCCAAGATCCGTTTCTGCCCGGGCTTTCAGCATCCTCCGGATATCCGTGATCCTCGTACTCATAGCAACACGCGCAGCTTCGGGAATACCCGGAGTTTCCGGCTCCGCTTCTATGCTCAAGTTCGCAGTATCGTCCCCGTTTTCCGTAACAAAGATTTCTCCGGTCGCCATACCCGAACCTTCCTCTGCGTCATGTTCCGTCCCTCTCTCCGGCACAGTCGTGGTTTCCGCGCGATCCATGGTGGCCTCCGGCTCAACCGTTGTATCTTTCGGAACCATCGGTCTTTCGATCGTAAACGGACACAGCAGCCGGAACAATACCACCAGCCATAACAGGCACGCGATCCGGTTGGAAAACTTCTTAAACAACGGTCGAAACAGCAATATCAGTACAACAACCGCACTTGCCGTAAACGCCATATGAAAATAGGATTGAAAAAACTCTGTCATTCCACACTCTCCCGGAATCTAAAAACTCCACCGCAAAAACCAGTCTACAGATGTAAACTGTAGTTTGTAGTTTACATCTGTAGACTGGTTTTGTCAAGACATAAAAAGTGCCTGCCGCGAAGGACAGGCACCTCATATTCCTCTTATCACATCTGGTTCACACAGCCCAGGAATACCGGCAGTCCGGTTTCGTTATCGATGATACCGTAGATGAACGGACGATCCAGGATCACACGGATAGGCTCCTGTATCACTGTTTCACAAGCGGTTTCACATTTCATCTCGATTGCCGTAACTGCTGCAGCTCTGGTGCCTTCGCGATCCACTTCGATATGGGTCTTGTGCAATACGCGATTGATCCAGATCGCGTATTCGTCATCACTGAGCGGCTTCATCATTCCGTAAAAATCAGCAGTATTCCCGTCAAATGCATCCGTCATTCCCAGATTTTTCAGGATCTCGCTCATTTCCACATCGTAATCGCTCGTAAATTCCGGGATTTCCACAACCACATCGCCATACTGAATATTTCGGATCGCTGCAGAAATATCGGCACCGCTGTTGGCGAGATCCGCGATATACGCGTCCAGATCCGTTCCTTCTTCCGGCAGCAGTCCCATAAAGGAATACTCGCCACCCTTGTAATCACGGATAAAACCGGTTCCGCCGTTTAGGGTAAAGTAACGGTCCTCATGACTATAGAGCATCGTTACACTCGTCTCGCTGCCGTCCGCATTGTTAAAACGGCAATCTTCCAGAATATCCGACTCTTCGTATTCATTCTGCCATTCCGATTCAAATGCCAGTGCATTGATCAGATACATACGCGCGCCGTCGGGAATCTGATCCAGGATCCCCGGGATCATCCCTTTGGTTTCGTTGTTCACCCAGTTATTGATATCCGTTACGGTACTGTCGTCAAACGGAGCTCCCCACAGATCGGCACCATACCAGGATTTCGCCTTGGATGCAAAATCCGGAAGGATCTCCCAAGTGCCGTCCTCCTTAAACCAGATCGAGTTTGCCACATTCCACTTGGCATCCTGCGAGCTGCTCATGCGCTGTGACAGACTGCTGAGCAACGGATTCATTTCATCGATCGAAGTCCCGCCATTGATCGTGTTTTCAATCTGAGTCAGCGTATTTCCACCCGCACCGTTTTCCGCCATACCGAATGCCAGTGCGACGGATACCGGCGAAAGCAGTATATTTTTGTCCTCGCCCTCATTTACTACCGTCTGTGCAAACAGCTTGGTTCCTGCTACGGAAAGCGCCGAAATCTGCTCTTCGCTGATCTCACTCTCCGGTGCCTCGATCGTCTGGATCTCTCCGGTCAGTTCCGTCGCATTCCCGCTCATCTGCACCGGCAGATCTTCCCGGACTTCTGAAACCTGTCCTCCGTTTTCTTCCGGAATATTTCCCGCGCCTCCCGGATTTGTAGTACAAGCCCCCAGTGTAGTCATCATCATCAATGCAATTGCCATCATTCTCTTCTTCATCTTTCGTATCCTCCCTGAACTAATCTTTTTCAACTCATCGGATCACTTCCGATGATAAGGATACGGATCGTATGGCGGATTTTTATGGGCTATTGAAAAAATTATTCTTTTTTATCGTTCTGATACCCGCTCCCGATCTCCTGCATCTTTACGGAGGCTTCCAGGATCCCTTTCAGCCGGTCATTCATAGCGTTCATATGATGGACATTTTGATCGCTGATCTCGGTTAACCCCTCCGCGCTTGCGGATATCTCTTCCGTGATCGTGGAGAGATTTGCAACCGAATCCTTGATCCCGGCATTGGCTTTCACCACTTCTTTCACAATGACCGAGATATTGGATATTGCCCTCATCAGATCAACCACATTGGCGCTGATGTCTTCAAACTTGCCATTGGCCGACTCGATCATCTCATTCTGGCGCGTAATGCTGTCGGAAGACTGTATCATCTTTTCCGCGGTTTCCGACATATCATCTGCCAGCCGTCCTATGATATCGGTGATCCTTTCCGTCGCAACTTTGGTTTCTTCCGACAGCTGACGGATCTCATCCGCAACTACCGCAAATCCTCTGCCGGCTTCTCCCGCTCTTGCCGCTTCGATGGATGCATTCAGTGCAAGCAGATTGGTCTGACCGGAGATCTTAAAGATCGCACTCGTAAACTGACCAACTTCCTCGATCCGTTTTTGCAGTTTTTCCGTCGCATCCACCATCACGCGGTTTACCTGCGCCGTTTCTTCGGATTTGACTTTCAGATCCCCCAAAAGATCTACGCCTTCCCGGATGATCTGCGTGGTTTCTTCGGATGCACTGCTC
This sequence comes from uncultured Lachnospiraceae bacterium, assembly GCA_946403625.1. Classification (GTDB taxonomy): domain Bacteria; phylum Bacillota; class Clostridia; order Lachnospirales; family Lachnospiraceae; genus NK4A136. The sequence goes on along the minus strand of CAMJAP010000100.1, from coordinate 2,111 downwards.
ATATCATTCGCATTTTTCTCAGACTCCGCCAGGCGAAGCGTAATCTTTTCCGTCATCTCTCTCTGGTCTGCGAACATATCGGCCGCATGCCGCATAGCATCCGAGATCTCCCGGGAAGACTGATTGCTGTCAGTGATACTTTCATTCAATTGGGATACGATCGTTCCAGCTTCCTCCAGTTTTTCAAGGATCGTACCAGACTCGCCGAGGATCGCATCCGAAACTTCCCCCTGCTGTGCTGCCTGTTCCGTCACATGCTCCAGCATTTCTTTTTCCTGGCGTTCCATAAAATTCGTCATAAAGACCGCGATCAATGCACTGAATATGGAGAAGCCGAGACAGACGATCGCCATCAACATCATACTTTTATCGGAAGTAAGACAATAGATCACGAAAAAGATCAGATTAAAGATGATACATACAATACCGGATATCAGTGTGGTTTTCTTTTCCCGGTCCAGGATCACGATCATTACCAGCGGATACATGATGATAAACAGATAGGGCTGCCCAGCCGTCAGAAATAAAGCCAGATATCCGACTACGAACAGCAAAAGACATAATTTCTGCAGCTTTTCTCCGCTTTTTTTCGCGATATAACACGTCGCACAAAAAACCGCACACACACCCAGATACCCCGTCCGGATCGTACTGAATGTGCCCCCGTCGCTATACACCAGAGAAATGATTGCCAGCGCGATCAGTGTCAGCGTTCGGACGATAAAGACAAATCTTTCTTTTTCTCTTGCCTGCTTTTCTTCCAGCGTCATACCCTCTACCTCCTCAACTATAAACATCGTATAAATTCAATATAGCAAAATTATTCTTTCTCCACAACCCTATCCGCCACATAGGAATCACCAAAAAAACACAGCGAAAATATACAAAATTACCCCTGTCACTATCATGACAGGGGCATATTAATTCACCGCAAAAACAAATGATTCAAGTGGCAGGGACAACACACTTCTTTTATTTCTGCAGCAGATCCGATAACTGTGCAAATTGGGCAAGCGTCAGGGTCTCGCCGCGTACCAGTTCCGGCAATCCCATCTGCGAGAGAGCCTCGGTTACCATATCCCGGGACAGGCCCAGGGATGCCTCTCCGGTCAGACCATTCGCCAGGGTCTTACGGCGCTGGTTGAAAGATGCCCGGATCAGTTTGAACATATGCGATGCATCGCGTACCTCTACCGGCGACGTTTCGTACAGTTTCAGGCAGATCACGGCACTCGCTACCTTGGGCCGCGGCATAAAGCATTCCGGCGGTACGGTACATACCAGTTCCGGCTTGGCATAAAACTGCACCGCCAGCGAAAGGGCACCATAGTCTTTCGTTCCCGGTCCTACCTGCATACGCTCCGCCACTTCCTTCTGCACCATGATCGTGATGCTCGCGATCGGAGCCGTTCCTTCCAGCAGTGCCATAATGATCGGTGTCGTGATGTAATACGGCAGGTTTGCCACCACTTTGAACGGCTTGCCTCCGTTTTCCTTCGAAAGCGCATCGATATCGAGTTTTAAGATATCCTCGTTGATGACCGTGACATTGTCATAATCCTGCAGCGTTTCTTTCAGGATCGGGATCAGAGCGGTGTCGATCTCCACCGCGATCACCTTGCCGGCCCGCTCTGCCAGCGCCTGCGTCATGGTACCGATACCCGGTCCGATCTCCAATACGATATCGTCCTTGGTTACTTCCGCCGAATCCACGATCTTTTCCAGCATGGACATATCCACCAGAAAGTTCTGCCCGAACTTCTTGCGGAACATGAAATTATGTCTGGATACGATCTCGGCTGTTTTGGTTGGTGTTGCGATACTTTGCAATGTGTTACCTCACTAAATATTTTTACTTCGGCCAGTCAGACACAGGGGACGGTTCTTATTGTCTGACAAAGAACCAATATCAGACACAGGGGACGGTTCTTTTGTCTGACCGGATCTTTTTAAAACCCATTGATAATCGATTCTTTGTCAGACAACAAGAACCGTCCCCGTGTCTGAAAGAACCGTCCCCATGTCTGACTATTTATTGTTGTTGCCGGCTTCGAGTTTCAGTTTCGTCATCTTGTAGATAAAGATCATGGCGGCAATGGCCAGGACCAGAA
>CAMJAP010000099.1 GCA_946403625.1 uncultured Lachnospiraceae bacterium | reverse complement strand
CGTTCCAGCCGCTCGGTTTTCCGTTTCCGCCACCGTCTCCTCCGCCCGGTGTCGGTGTTCCGTTCCAGCCGCTCGGTTTTCCGTTTCCGTCATCGTCTCCTCCGCTCGGTCTGCGGTTACCGCCGGAAGGATGATTCCCTGAGCCGTCATCATCATCACCGCCCGCCGGAGTCGCTGTCGGGATCGGCGGTACTGTGGGGGCACCGTCTCCGGTCGGTCTGGTCGGCTGACCGTCACGATTTCCCTGTCCGCCACGCCCGTCTCCGGCACCGCTCTTGGTCATAATGAGCACCAGAAGAAAAATGATCGCTGCCAGAATGATCACACCAACTGCAACATATAAAAATACTTCTTTCTTCTTCCGGTCGTTCATCCGATTCTGTCACCCGCTCCGTCAATTCTCTTTACACCCATTATACTTCATTGGGAGTCCAGTGTCTTGATATACCGCTCTTCCAGGATATCCGATACTTCCTTGTAAAAATCCATTCCTGAAATAGCACTGGTATTCTCATTTTTCATCTGTTCACTCATCGTTTCTTTTGCCTGCCCCGGTGCAAGAGTTGCATTCCGCTGTTTCATTTCCTCCGTCAGAGCATCGATCTTATCTTCCAGATCCTTATCGGATAAGGCTGTGACCGCCAACGATGTCACCTTGTTATCCAGCACCCATTTCTTGTACAATGCCCTGTAGTTTGCCAGTTCATCCACATACTGGCCGGTTACATCCGTAAATTTCAGCTGATCAGCCGGTCCGTCCCTGGTCGCATCATAGGCATGAACTCCCACCATTCCGGCAATACCGTTCAGCCTGGGCGTTATATCCTCATTCAAATAATTATCCGACAGTACGATCTCTATCATGGTTTCTTCCAGAATGCTCTCGTATGCCGCGTTAAATACCCGCCCTTCATACTGTACATAGATCCAGTTGTCTGCCAGTTTGGTACTGTCAATTCCCAGGAAAGTATACATCTCCTTCAACGCGCTTCTCTGTGTTCGGTAAGTTTCACGCAGTTCTTTCAGATAATCCACATCTGCCGGTGACGGAGCACTCATTCCGTACTCTTTACAAATACTTACCAGCAGGTTATATGCCGCATTATAATCACTTTGACCTTCTCCGGTGAGTAAGACCTTGCCACGCTGAAAATCAACATCATTACTGCCCGGTGTCACCACTTTTCCTACCACCCCTCCGGCCTCATTCACCGAAATAGAGATCGTATGTGTACCGGTCAGATATGCATTGCGCAGACTGGTCATATAATCCTGTACCGCATTGGAACTCTTATTGGCTACCATAGTGTTCAGATCCAGATCATACATCTTTGCCATGCACAGATCTGCTCCGGTATAGCTGAATTTCTGTGTCTGGAACCCTACGACTTTGTAATTATCCCCAGTATCGGAAAAGACGTTATAATAGGTTCCCTGCAACAGATTCATGACACGTCCCTGTCTGTGCCAGTCTTTGATATCCGAACCGGATAAAGGCGGTTTTACCAGATACAGAAGATGCAGGCCGCCATCTGCCGAAAAATACAGAAATTTCGACAGATCATTCTTTACCGGCAGGATGTTTTTCGCATCCAGCTGATACATACCTTCATCACTGTTCAACGCGTCCATCGCACGGTTTTCCAGGGAATGTGTACCGTAACTGCCCTGCAGGCTGCTGTTGTCCCCCAGTTCTTTGAGCATATACGCACTTGCCAGAGAACGCAGTTCATCGATGCGTACCTCTGCAACCGCCCTGTATTTGCCGAATTTCGGCTTTTTCGTTCCGGTCTCTTTCTTATAAAATCGTATTACCTGATCCGTAAAGACCGCTATGATCTTTTCATCGCCCAGTTTCCAGACGCCCAGATCCTGTACTTCCCCCGGAACCATACGATCATAGATGAGCCCATCCTTTCCGTCTCGTTTCGTTTCTACAGTTGTAAAGTATTTATCGCTGTCGGCTCCGTTATAAAAATTCCAGAAATTATTATTCTTATAATACCATCCCCACCACCAGGTGTATCTGGTTTTCGTTTCCATATGTTCATCCGAAGCATTATCATAGATCGGAAATGAATCTCTTTGCCCCCAGTCCCAGAGCGAATCCTCCGCAAGCCGCTGTCCTTTGACGGTAAAATAGGTCAGCGCTTCCAGTTCCTCATCCGCAGCCTTCACACGGTTTCCGACCCAGGTATCTCCCATTTCCTGGACAAAACAGTTCGCCGGAAACTCCATCTTATACTGTGCCGGAACTGTCACTTTCTGCTCCCGTGTATAGTACAGATGCTTATTACCTTTTTCATCCTTGAGATAATATTTTTTGTAGAGAGTGATCTCCTGCGTCTTCTCCAGGGTCATCACCGGCAGGATATACAGGCAGTTGTCATCATTGGAGATCGGCATATATGTCCGCTGTGTACTGCCGTCAGCGCCCTTATATTCCCGATAAACCATGACATACGGCAGATTATCCCGCAGCATCGAGTTGATATTATATGTCTGGTACCAGCTCGAACCATCGCTATCTGTTACAGGAAAACCGGAGGTAATGACTGTATTATCATCCCAGGGTATGCTAAACTTGCTGTCCAGCGTATTATTATAATAATATCTTGATCCGCTCATCTGGGTCGCAATATACCACTTGGTAAACCCGCTCGGTTCAGCTGCATTCGCATATGCATACCACAATGCACCATTATTGTCTGCAACAAGCCGATTGGTTGAATCCGAGTATCTTGACTCAAAATACCGCGAAGATACCAAGGGCTGCGCATGTCCTTTCAGCCATTGATCTGTGTTGTACCGATACTCACCGTTTCGTTCCGCATAATTGGCAATATCATAATACGCCCAGTCTTTTCCGCCATAAGCCCCCGGTTTTAACGCCGGCAGATAAAAGCCCCGGTTCAGATAGCCTGCCAGACCGCCGATCAACTCACTCTGCAGGAATCTGCGTCCGTACCTTACATAGACCGTATGCGAAAACCACAGAAAATAGTAATGCTCATAGGAATAATTATTCGTATGGTATTCCCATGTTCCGGCTGTGGAACCGTCCTTATTCTGCATCACCACATTGCGCCCGTTACTTCCACCGCAAAGATGATAGATCACATCTCCGCTGCCGGCCGTAAAATCCGAAAATCCCGTATTCATTTCGTTCACAAATTCGGCACTGACCAGATAAGCATCCCGTTGTGACTTGGCTGCATCGGTCTTATTCCATGCATTCGCGGCATCTTCTGCTTCCAGCTGACTTTTCAGTCGAGACATGGTTTCTTCCAGGGTTTCCGTCTGTTGTACAGTAACAGTTTCTTCAACGCTTTCCGTCTGTCCTTCCGTAGCAGTTTCTTCAACGCTTTCCGTCTGTCCTTCCGCAGCAGTTTCTTCATCGCTTTCCGACTGTCCTTCCGTATTGTTCCCTGTCGCATTCCCACCGCTACTTGCCTGGGTGACCGGACGGGTAACCGTCTGGGTAACCTCCACTTCTTTCGTCTCTCGAGCTTTTGTATATTCCACTACATTCTCGCTTACACAATACTCGTCCTTTTGCAGATTGGTCAGTGCGGTATCCGTAAGTTCAGACATAAATCCCATGCCGTTGGAGCCGCCGATATTGGCACGCAGACACGCAAAAGTCCCGTGGAAATAGGTTACACCGCCCACATCTTCGGCTGCATCCCCTTCCCCGGTATCATCTTTTTCTTCATAATCCTTATCATTATTGATGATATTATTCGCTTCCACATCGGCTTTGGAAAAATCCGAATGAGACACTTCCATATCCAGTGTAAAATACGGAATGCCCTTTCCGTCAATCTCCACATTCGATACAGTATAGCGGGAATACTCATAATGTCCGTAAGTCTCCGCCATCTCTTTGGCTTTACTCTCTACAACCGACTTGTAGTTGGAAGAATAGATCAGGGTACCGTCTTCTTTAAACAGATAAAGATGATCATGCGCATACACATAATAATTCTTTTGGTTACTGTCGGAAAGCGCTTCTTCCTTATCGATCAGCCCTCCGGCACTGTTTGCCTCCCCTTCGTCGATTCCCGCATCCAGGCCTGCCATTCCCACGATGCAGCGATTATCGTTCGCCGCATTCTCTGATGCCGAATATGTAGTACTTAAAAAGACGGTATAATCCTTATTCTCAGGGTCATAACTCATCAGCACCAGTACACCGCCGTCCAGATCCTCTTCACTGGTCACATGCTCCGGTGTAAAACCGTCGGCCTTCGCATTCATTGCTGCATTCAAAGTATCCACTTTGAGTACATCCATGGTTTTGGCCATTCCGGTATTACCCAATTCGATAAACCTGCTGTCCATGGTTGCCTTGGGTGCCATGACCATATTGCCTTCTTCGTCTTTCTGCTCCTTATCATATCTTATGTACGGCGTATAATATGCATATACAAATCGTCCGATATTATTGTTGTAATCGAGCACTTTAAAATCCGCGCGATACATGCTCTTTTTATCCGGATGTTTGTCATTGTCATTGTATTCCTGTACCTTTTCGTTCAGTTTCGGAATATCCGCCGGGCATAAATGTCCGGGCAATACCACAAATGCATCCTTACCGTCTACGCCGTACTTCTCCGTCTGAACCGCACCGAAGGTCATCTGCTCGATCTTTTTTTCGGTTTGGGATGCCGGCAGAGGCTGGATCGGCGCATTGGCGGAGAACTCCAGATTACCGCTTAAGATGATCGAACCGCAGCCGCTGCACAGAAGAACCACCATCATAAAAAAACAAAGCATACGCCGATAATGCGTCTGCCTGTTTTTTTTCTTTTCCCCCTTCTCTGCTATCTCAAAACGAAATTGCATAATCTTCTCCTTTTTTTATCTCCCCTGTTTTGTAAAAAATATGAACCATACCTTTTACAGAACAGGGGAGCCGCCGGATTGTTTCGGAACGCCCGGCCAGCTCCCCTGAAAGAACTCTTAAATTATGATTACGTAGTAGGTTTTGCCAGTTCCATGCTGATATTCGGCTGACCGTTACCCTGACCGTTTACCCAGTTCAGCATCGGGCCGGTAGCTACTCGTAATACAACGATCAGCACGAAGATCAGGATAAAACCGATGATCGCATTTTTGAGCTGTCCCTTTGCCTTCATCTTATCCTGCGGCTCCTCCGCCTTAGCCAGCTTTACGCCCAGGAAAATAGAGTAAATTGCTCCGAGTGCCACAACGATCGCCAGGACCGGTCCGGTCGCTTTGTTGATCAGTTCTACGATAGGAGTCGCTGCTGATGCGAACGGATCGTTGTTGTTGTTGTCAAGTAACATTGTTGCCATTGTTGCGATTGTGATGGTGTTTAACATGTTTGTCTCCTCCTTGAATTTTGAGATTTTCTTTTTTCACCTGCGGTTTGCTTTCCGCTGTCTTTATCTTATAAGACGATTATAAGATACAAAGTGCAAGCAAAGTGCAAGTTTTCAAGGAGATTTTTGATGTTTTTTATAAATATTTCGTAAACATATTTATTTCTGTTACAACACCCTCATATTCCTGCGCCAGTAAGCCCCCGCGATCACAGCGGCCACAAGCAATGCCAGCGGGATCAACAGCATCTTCGGGGTAAATACCTTCACCGGCGCTTTTACCGAAAACGCGTAAACTCTGGTATTTCCGACGCTGTCCGCAACATGCAGCTTATAATCGCCGTTCACCGGAATATTACCGCTTGGCAGCTCTACTTCTACATAGTTACGATAGATCGTAAGCCTGCTTCCCGGTTCCGGGATCCGGTAATTTACTTCGCTGTTGATCTCTTCCCCATAGCGGTATTCCGGTATAAACTCGATCACCGGCGGGGTGGTATCCCGTATAAAATCCATCGTATACAAACTGCTGTAGGAACTGTCATAGGCACTTTCATAGGACTTTCCCGCTTCCGAAAAAACGATATGATATTCTCCGTCCTCCAGCGCCTGCACATAACGGTTCTGTGTGACCATCTGTTGCATACCGTCTTTCCAAACTTCGGCAACTTCCATTCCGTCCGGTGCCTCGATATGACTCAGATTCATACGATAGTCGGAATAGATCGTAAAACAATAGTCCACACGGTAAGCACGATTGACATCCCCGAATACATTCAGATCCCAAAATGTCATCACATAGGATCCGCACTCCTGAAACGGTCCTTTGCCGGATGCCGCATCGCCGTCACGATAGTGCGTCACCCCCGTGATCCCTTCGGATACATTAAAATCCACCGTTCCTCTGCAAAATGCCCCCTGCGGGACATTACATTCGATCCATTGCCCGTCCGGAAGCGTGTACCGGTATCGTTCATAAGATGCCTCATATGTCAATTCCAGATCCGGCTCCCGGATGATGATCATCGGTTTCTCATTGTTCTGATCCAGGAATTCTCCGGTTGCCTGTCTGGTATATCCCGCCAGTTCATCAATATCATCCTGTGTGATACTTCCGAAACCCGGTATCTCCACTGCAGATCCATCCTCCGTTGCGGTCGTATTTTCCGATATGCTGCCGGTATCCGTTCCGTCCTCACCGATCGGCAGATCCGAAGCGTATGCCGTAAGCGGCGCCATCAGATATGCTGCTGTAACGGCTGCATAAAATACCCGCCGTTTCATTTCTTTAACCTCGGCATTTCTCCGTATTCCTGCTGCGGCATACCTTTCACATACGCGTGCTCTCTGGTCGGCCGCTTGATCTTGCGGATCTTGCCGGCTCTGGCTTCGATCCGTTCCAGTTCCGCCAGATTGATCCTGCGACGACGCGGATTGTTTTCCCCGGCCGCTTTTTCCGCCGCTCTCTGCTCTTCCGTTTTTCCGGGCTTGTATCCTTCTATGGCACGACGTTCTTTTTCCTGCCGCAGTTCCGCCAGTTCACGGTTCCACATAGCCCGGTTTTTTGCACTGTCAAAATATGCCATATCATTGTCCTTCCTCGGCGTCTTCTTCGGTCACGCCGCTTGCCAGATTGTAATAATGCAGATTGATCGAATAATTGACCCAGCTCATCAGTTCTCCCTGGCCCACCGGAGCCAAAAAGACCAGTCCCACCTGCGGGGTAGCACGCATCTCTGCCGCCTGCAGATCCGTATTGGCCAAAATGTACATCACCTCATCTTCGGTACAGACACCGGCTGCAACCACACCCGTAGCAATATCATTTGCCATTACGGCAATATCCGCATAACTTTCCGGTGTGATCCCCTCTACGCCTTTCATCCCCGAGGTGCTGTTGCCCGGTATCTGCGTGGAAATACCCACTTTCTCATCCTGAAAAGCAGTCAGCGTATCCAGATAACCGTTCTTTTTATTTACGATATACAGACTGCCGAAACCGTAATCATCGGACAGCATATACTGATTTGCAAAACTTTCCTGACGCGTAAAAGATCCTGCCGCCAGTTCGATCTCACCGGTATTCAGCCAGGTGATCAGATCTGCTTTGCTCTCTGCGAAACGGTAATCCAGTGTGATATTCTCATTTTGTTCATCGAGAAGCGTCAGGATATTCGGTTCCCAGCCGCCGTAATACGGATTGCCGTCCGCATCCACAGCCCGAAAGCAGCTGCGGTCTTCGGTATCCAGTATGCCAACCACCAGAACACCGTCATCCAATACCGAAGGGATGACAGGTTCTTCCTGCTTCTGTCCGCAGGCTGTAAGGGCAAGTGTCGCCCCCGCTGCTGCGATGATGTAGTTTCTCTTTTTCATAGTTTTTTCCTGCTTTCCTGTTAGGTCATTGTAAAGAGTTGTTCTATGCCTTCGGCCGCTACGATGTTTACCGCCGTACGCTCCTGCGGCGATGTGATCACGAAAGCACGACCTCGTCCGTTATTGATGATATCTTCCTGCTCGCTTTCATTGATGGCCCCGGCCTTTTCATACAGTTTGCACAGATCCGACATATCGTTGGGTGCCAGCGGGAAGATGAAACTGTACTGGCTGGCATTGATGATGGCCGTAGATTTTCTTGCCAGTTCTTCCGTTCCCACAAAGTCCTTGATATTCTGTGTGATAACGATCTGCATACCGTTGTACTTACGGATACGCTTTGCCAGCTGGAACATAAAGTCCAGAGCGATCGGGTATTTCTGATCGATAAAGACATGCGCCTCGTCGATCACGACTACGATCTTGCGCTGTGCATTGTAACGCATATTGTATTCACGGTTTTTGATGATCTCGTTATCCAGCCATTTCAGTACCAGCAGCATCTGCGCATTGGCGATGGTACCGTTCTTATTCGCCAGCAATGACTGGAAGTTGAACACGATAAAATTCTCGTTGGTAGAGATCGTCGCTTCGCCGTTCCACAGCTGCGAGTTACGGCCGCCGGTCGCAAACTTGCTGATATAGTTGATCAGGATACGCAGTGCATTGCGTCGATATCCTTCTCCGGATTTCTGAAATTCGTCGAGTACGGTTTCGTATAATGCATCAAAGGTCGGAAAATCCGCCGGTGTCAGCTTGCTTAAGTCTGTATTCTCATCAATATTGTATGCTGCGTACATATTGGTGGTCACACTGTTCAGCACTTCCAATGCATCCGTATTGATGCCCGGAAGGATCTGACGATAAAACTCTTCCAGGAACTGCAGATGGATCGCAAAGCTATTGGCTGCTGCTTCCTCATCATCCCCTTCATCGTCTGCCAGACCGGTAATGATATGGAACGGATTCAGTCGTCCCTGTGTTGCCGCACCGACATCAATGATCTTACCGTTCATATTCTTTGCCAGTTTGGTATACTCGTTTTCCGGATCGAGAATAAAGATCTTGCTGTTCTCGGCTGCCAGCTGTGTCAAGATCGTCTTGGTCGCATAGGATTTACCGGAACCGGACTTACCGATGATGACCGTATTGGAATTGACGCGTTCACTATCTCTGCGGAAGAAATTGATGAATACCGGCACGCCGCTCGAATTACCGATATAAAGTCCGTTTTCATCATTCAACGCACTGTAGACATACGGGAATACCGCCGCTACCGAGGACGAATGGATACCGCGCTGGAACTTTTTGAAATAATCATATCCCGAAGGCTGTGCCGATGCATAGGCTTCGAACTGCTGCAGCAGATTGTCGGTCACCTTGAATCCGTCTTCTGCCAGTTCCCGGCGCACTTCCTTCTTAAATCCGTAGATCCTGCCGTCGGCCTTCTTGGCACGCCCCGCTTCCACATCTGCCATATGCTCGGACAGTTCATAATCATTTACCTGTACATAGGTTGATACATTGAACAGGATCTCGTTCTCTCCCTGCAGCAGACGCAGCACTTCGGTCAGGGTACTGATGTGCTCGCTCACTTCCATGATCTTGGAATACTTTCCGGTGGAGCCGCCCTGCTCACGCAATTCATCGATAGAAGCATCGATCTGCTTCACTGCCTTGTAACGGTCTACCGGTGTCATCTTCATAACAACTCTGGTACCGATCTTGTTAAAGAAAGAGGATCCCCATGCATTATACACCATGGTCGGATAATCGCGCAGGCGGAAATTGTGCGTGATCAGATCATCATACTGCACGGTACGGGAAGCAAATTTGATCTTGTCCGGCAGGATCCAGTCCATATATTCTTCCGGCTTCAGACTATCCGCTTCTCTTTCGTCAAATGTCATATCGTACTGATATTTTAAGAAGACTGCCAGTTCCTTACCCGTCAGCTGATGACATTCCATATTGCTGTTGGCAAAAGTCTTGATCGCATCCGTGATCTGATTCTGCAGAAAAGCACGGTCGTTATAGCAGAACATCACATAATGATGCGGTTGGTACACTTTTTCCTTGTAATCAAAAGTTTCCAGCTGCGCAATACGGTCATAGATGATACCGACACGGGTCGTCAACTCATCATCGGTAAGCAGACCGTTTAAGTACGCTTCCTTCAGATCGTTGATCTTTTTCTTTTCATTCTCAATGTAGTCATCGTAGATGATCGGCCGGTCTACTTTGACCAGATCGATCACTTCATCCAGCGCACAGGTACGAAGGATGGAGGCGAAGCAACGATCGATCACACTGTTCTGTCGATGTTCGCTGAAGAAACGGAATTCTACGGACGGTACACTCATTACCACCGCACTGTAGGCATTCCCGTAGCAGATAAAATTCCCGTCGATGCCGGTAAACGGTGTAATATCTTCCACATCAAATTGATTTGCGGGAAAGATTTTTCCGATCAGACCGCCTTTTTTCTTCGGCATTTTGTACTTTTTCCCGGCAGCCGCAGCTTCCGCAATTTCTCTGGCGATGCGTTCATCCTCTGCGGCTTCTTCCGCTTCCCGCACCTTTTTCTTTCGGAACACACGCTTGCGTCCCACGAAACGGATCAGGTAGAGTACAAAGAGATACCCCTTATCGTCATCGATGGGCACAACCATTGAGACGGTAAGCAACAATACGATGACCAGCAGGATGTACTTGCCGGGCAGGTTGGAAAACATCAGGGATATGGCCAGACCGACGCCGGCTGCCCCTACCAGGACATCGACTACCTCGATGCCCTTAAACAGCTCCAATCTAACTTTTGTCCGTTTGGGAATTACTCTCATTGTACTCTCTCCCTTGCACTGGATAATGATTTACTTAATGCATTTTCTTACTTTTTCTTTCTGCGTGATTTCTTCCGGCTGCCACTATCATTTCCGAAATTTCCGGAATTTGTGTCGTTTCCGTCGTCACCGGTACTTCCGTCATCGCTGCCGCTGTCAAAACTTGTTCCTGCGTTCATCCCCTGCGGGATCGCGGGATCCGGTATGGTCGGCTGCGCCATATTCGCCGCAGGTTGCGGTATCGTCGGTTCCGGGATCGACATCTCCGGCTGTGCGTAATACGAATATGCCGGTTCCTCCGATTTTTCCTTTTCCTTCTCTACCGGACGGTCTACAAATACCTGTTGCTGAACAACGACTTCCTTCTCGACATCTACCTTCTTTTCAACTTCTTTAATGACTTCTTTTTCGACAACCTTCTCTACCGGTTTTTCAACTTCTTTAATGACTTCCTTTTCAACAACCTTCTCTACCGGTTTTTCAACTTCTTTAATAACTTCCTTTTCAACAACCTTCTCTACCGGTTTCTCAACTTCTTTTTCTACGGTGACCGTCTGCGTTTCCGGCATCGTCGGCTGCGCTATATTTGCTGCAGGTTCCGTCATCGTCGGCTGCGCCATATTCACCGCAGGCTCCGGTATCGTCGACTGTGCCATATTCACTGCAGGTTCCGGCATCGTCGGCTGCGCCATATTCACCGCAGGTTCCGGTATCGTCGGCTGTGTCATATTCACCGCAGGTTCCGACATCGTCGGCTGCGGAATCTCCACCTTCGGACCTTCCGTCATCTGCGGTGCTCCCGGTATCTCTACCGTACTTGTTGTATGTACCGGATTCTCCTGTACCACATCTTTCTGCACCACATTCTGTTGTACCACATCCTGTTGCACAACATTCTGCCGGATGATATCCTGTGCAGATGTATTCGGAATCTCTACCGCCGGACCTGCACTGATCTGCGGACCATTCGGGATCTCCATCTTCGGCCCTGCATCGATCTGCGGACCATTCGGGATCTCCATCTTCGGACCTGCATCGATCTGCGGTGCATTCGGCATCTCTACCGCCGGTCCTGCATTGATCTGCGGACCATTCGGGATCTCCATCTTCGGACCTGCATCGATCTGCGGACCATTCGGGATCTCCATCTTCGGGCCTGCATCGATCTGCGGTGCATTCGGAATCTCTACCTTCGGACCTGCATCGATCTGCGGTGCATTCGGAATCTCTACCTTCGGACCCGCATCAACCTTCGCCGCATTCGGGATCTCTACCTTCGCTCCTGCCCCCAGCTGCGCATTGGTTCCTTCTGTCTTCGGCTGCAAATGCACTGCCGGCTCAACGATTCCGTTTGCTACACTAACGGCCGGTCCTGCTTCCATCTGCAGTGTCGGTCCCGTACTTACCTTCGGTGCTTCCGGTATTTCTACTTTTACTCCGGCATCAACTTTCGGTGCATTCGGGATCTCTACCTTCGGACCTGCATCCACCTTCGCTGCATTCGGGATCTCTACCTTCGGCATTGCCGCTACAGCGTCTTTGCCTGCCTGCTGATCTCCGGTTCCCGGTGCCTTGATCTCCGGTCC
>CAMJAP010000098.1 GCA_946403625.1 uncultured Lachnospiraceae bacterium | reverse complement strand
AACAAAAACTATATCGACTTCTACCGTCGCGCCTGTGCACGGCGGGGAGTCGATTTTCTTGTGCTCTATAAAGAAGATCTGGATGCCGGCGTCACGCCAATGCCCACGCAGGGCTTTATCATCAACCGTACGCGCAGCTTAGAACTGGCACAGCATCTGGAATCCGCCGGGCTTCCCGTATTTAATAACAGCCGCATTACCCTGCTGGGTAACGACAAGCTGGCAGCGCTCCGTTATATAGAGGAAATCGGCTTCCCCATTCTCAAAACCGGCGAGCATATTGAAGATTTTGACCGCTTCCCCATCGTTATGAAAAGCCGGGACGGACACGGGGGCACGGAGGTCTTTCTGCTGCACCGCCCGGAGGAAGCCCCGGTAATACAACAAAAAGCAGCCGAAGCGCGCAGCCGGGATGCCAATACAGCTCCCCTCCGCTGGATCTATCAGGAAGTCACCGATACGCCGGGGAAGGATCTGCGTGTCTATGTGACCGGCAACCGTATCACAGCCGCGATGCTGCGCAGTTCCGACTCGGATTTTCGCAGCAACTTCTGCCTGGGCGGACAGGCATCGTTTTATACGCTCTCGCCCGTGGAAGAAGACACTGTCCGAAAAATCATGTCCGGCCTTTCGATCGGGCATTGCGGTATTGATTTCTTATTCCATAAAGGCCATCTCATCTTCAACGAACTGGAGGATGTGGTCGGTTCCCGTATGCTGTACAGCTATACGAATATCGATGTTGTTTCGGATTACCTGGACTTTATCCTCTCCGAAGTACTATGAACAGCGCCTCCTGCTTTGATCGTAACTGGTTCTGACTGTAGTATTCTGAATAATTATGGATTTTTTGTTAATTTTCGTATTACATATTGCGTTTTCCTCATATTGTATGTTATAATTAACCATATAACAGCGAATTGCATATTCAACTCAAATGCAAAGCAGAAGAAATTCTGTGACGCAAAGCTATAGGGCCTGTGAAATGGCAGCCAGTTGCATTACGGATCGATCCACTTTGCCGGATAAGCAGAGTGGATTTTTGCTTTTAAAAAAGGTTGCAGATGCACATCACCAAAAGCAAAGGGCGGACCGATGATGTGAGAACAGGAGGGGCTATGAAAAAGTCAGGAAGAAATAAGGGATTCACTTTAATGGAATTGATCATCGTTATTGCGATCATTGCAATAATCGTGGGAGTCATTGCTCCGAACCTGATCCAATATATCGAAAGAGCAAACCAGGTGATCGATACCAACAATGCCAGAGCAATTGCAGATGCATTGTATTACTACTCTCTGGATGTTACCAACGAACCGCTCAAATGTAATGAAGGGCTCCGGGATCAGAATAAAGGTCTTCGTGGATATGTGTATGTCGATGATGATGAGGTCAGGTGTTCGGATGAACTCGTTTGGAATGCCTTGATGGATGCCGGGCTCCTGGACGAAGGGGAGCCATCGCACCGTTGGAATACAGAATGTGTCAGCAAAGGCGGACGTCTCAGAGTTCATGCAAGAGCATGGTCTACCTATCAGGTCGATTTCTACTTCTCGGCGGACGGCATCATTGAAGGCTTCTCCTATTCCGCAATCGCCAGAGCCGGTCGAACCGAATTAGGAAATGATGAGGCGGTCAGTCGATACTTTGCTTCCAAGATCAGTGGCGCTACCCATGCTACCGAGATTGGTGAAAGCTGGTGATCCCCAGCAGATTTCCTTTGGTACACAAAAAATCCGGTGGTGCCCCCGAGATCGGGACACCACCGGATTATTTTATACTAAATATCCCCGGTTAGTACCGGCTGCGCTGCTGTCGGTCATCACATCGTGCTTGCCGTAGGTCATCCCCGCATACACCACATCCGTATTTTTCATCAGCGGTGCCGAATCATCGGATTTGGCCGCTTCTGCGTAGGCATCCCGCAGACATTTCATGATCCGCATCACCGGCGGGATCGGCGACGCGTCCCGGCGAATGTCCGCCCGGATCAGCTCCCGTTCCACAAAACGATACAATTGATAGGTGCTCTGTGCGATATCATATTCCATACGAAGCGAATCGATCAGCTCGCTCAGGGCCCCGCGCGCCTTGGAGATCGCGATATGAAACGAACTGTCTGCCGGAGATTCCTCGGTCGCTTCTTTCGCATAGGCCAGAAAAATATCATAAAGTATCACCACCAGAGCGCTTTTATTCGCCTGTGAGATCCGTAATGTAAAATCCTGTTTCTGCTCGTCTGTCATCGGGCATCCCCCTTTACTGTGAATGCGTCATCGCCACACATCACTGCAGCAGCTGCAGTACCGACTGCGGTCGTTCATTCGCCTGGCTGAGCATCGACACACCGGCCTGTACCAGCACATTGTTGTTTGTGTATGCGGTCATTTCCTCGGCCATATCCACATCCATGATACGGGAATATGCCGCCGTCAGGTTTTCATCCGATACATCCAGACTCTCCGTGTTGTGCTCCAGACGGTTCTGGTATGCGCCCAGCTTGGAACGGATCTTGTTCAGATAACTCAGTCCCTGTCGGATATTCTCGATCGCCGCCTCTGCGGAATCCGCCGTCAACACATTGGTATTCAGTATGCCCAGGTTCTTCAGCGAGATCGTGGGGATCTGCACTGCCAGCTCCTGTCCTTCATTCGCACCGATCTGCAACTTCATCGCGCCGATCCCGGTGATCTCCATCATAGTGCCTTCATACATCGGCGTACCATCCGGATTGAACCTCGGGGTACCGTCCGGATCCCGCATCTGCTCTGCCGCAATGGGAATGCCCGAAGCATCATACAAAGGATTCCCGGCAGCATCCGTTTTCTGCTTGTAGGAGATACGGATCTCATACTCTCCGCCGTAATCCTTGCGGATCGTGATCAGATTATTATCCACATCCACGGTCGCAGACAGATCCGACACCGCCTGATAGCTGCCGTCCGCCTTTTGGAACGACAGGCTCACCGGCACATCCGTTGCGGAACCTTCGGAAATGTTCGCCGCCTGCAGAATATCCTGAATATTGAAGCTGTAATTCCCCACCGCTACTTCGCCGGTGTAATACTCCACCTTGCTGTCATTGTTGCTCATATAGCCCTTCAGATCAAAGGTGCCGTCCAGAATGCTCTGTCCGTTAAACTCGGTATCTTTGGAAATACGGGAGATCTCCTGCTTTAACTGCTGGATCTCGCGGTCGATCGCCTCACGGTCATCATCCGTATAGGTTCCGGTGCTCGCCTGCACTGCCAGTTCGTTCATACGCTGCATCAGGGAGGAGATCTCCGCCATAGCACCGTCTGCCGTCTCGATCACGGAGATACCGTCATTGGAATTGGACTTACCGACACGCAGACCCTGCACCTGCGCGTCCATACGATGCGCGATCGCAAGCCCTGCCGGGTTGTCCTGTGCCGCATTGATCTTTAAACCGGAAGAAAGACGCTGCAGAGATCTGCTCAATGCATTGTCATTGGCATTCAGCGCCTTGTTGGAAATAACCGCGGATGCGTTGTAATTGATTCTCATATGCTACTCCCGTCCCGGACAAATCCTTTCGTCCGTTGATTCGCCATCCGTGGCTTTGTTCAATTGTCTATCGTTCCTCAGCCGCCCATCACCTGTAAGAAGGTCTTTGCCGTTCGATACAGGCCGGCGGTATCAAAGCTGTTATTATTATCATCGGCTGATCCGGCGGAAAAATTAACCGACAGATGCTCGGAATACACAAAATTGACCTCGCCCATCGGGATCTGCTCCTGTGCGAGCCGCTCCAGCAAAAGCTCCTTCTGCGCCTCCGCCGCACGCATCCCTTCCTCACTGTCGCAGACCACATAGCCTTCCAGCCGCTGCGCATCGTTTGTACCTTCTGCCGCAAACCGTGCCCGCATATGCCCGTATACCGCGTGTTCCATCGTGATGTCCACAGTTCCGTGCTGTGCACCGCCCCGCAGGATCCGTACGCTCACGCTGCTCTGCTCCCCGCCGATCATCATCGGCAGTTCGTAGACTTCTTCCCTGGCCAGCTGTCTTGCGGTGTGCATCTGCTTTAATGCCGACGTGAAACGCCGCACATCGATGCGTTCCCCTTCCTGCAGCGCCGCTTCCGCCATCACCTGCTCTGCCACATCCGCCATATGCTCGTAGGCGCTGCCGGCATCCTCCGCCGATACAAAACGATCCAGGGTATCTTCCATCGCCGCTTCCAAAACCGCTTCCGTTACCGCAAAGGTTGAACTGCTGCCGGATGCCCCTTCGGAAACCACACGGCCGTCCGCCGTCGTTTCGCTTCTGCGTTCCTCGATTCCGGAAAGCGCCCTTCGCGCGCTGTCAAAGACCATCCCGCGTTCTTTGCGCAGCCCTTCCAGACCCAGGATATTGTCGGGAGTCGCCGCGATCTGCGCAGATAATAATTCCTCGTAGATCTCCACACCGGCACTGCCCGCTGCCGCCATATCCTCTGCCGCATTCCGATAATATGCCGTGCGGATCTGCTCTTCGATGTCGTTGGTCACCCGGCTTTCCATTCCGGCAAAACCGTCGTCCACACTCACATCCATACCGCGATCCCTCTGACTGCGCACCGCACTCAGCAGGTTGTTAAAGTTCAGTTCCGCGCCCTGTGCGATCACGCTGCCGATGGCCGCACCGTCCCGCTTTTCGATCTGGTGCAGCATACGGTAGATACCGATAAACGACGCCCGCTCCTCTTCCGTCACTTCGCCCCGCTGCTCCATGCGTACCAAAAACTCACTGTATTTCTCCGCACTTTCCGATACCCCGCTTAAGCGTGCATCCAGCTCATCCATGGAAAGCTGCATCGGATTGATGCCGTCGCGTATCATCTGCAGGGTTGCCGCCGGTGTCATCCGCTCCGTAATGCTGCTGACTTTTCGATAAGCGGCTTTTACGGCAGTCATATTGCTCTCGCTCAGCTCCATCCGGTTGTACCCAAGGATACGGGTCGCACGCAGATTCTCTTCCGTGGCTTCGATCCCCAGCTCTGCCAGCAGACTGTCCGCCCGCTCAAAGGCGGCTTTGATATTATCTCCCAGGTCCGCACGGGGCGCCGTCATCATCGTCTCGTACCGCTCGTTGGCCGCAACATAACTCTGTATCCTGCGATTTCCCAGCTCCGCATATTCAGAAAGGGTAATGTCCAACGATGCTTCTGCGGTGATCGTCAGGCTGTCCTGTCGTTTGAGCAGATCCCCCACCAGGGAAACCGGCATACCGGGCAGGCTGCGCACCACATCCATCGTATCCTGAAAGAGTGCCGATCGCTGTGCCGCACTCTGCGATGCATCCGATCCGAACTTGGCTTCCTGCAACTGTGCCTCGGCCGCCTTCATCTCATCGACCAGTTTCGACAATTCCGTCGTATCCACATGTACGCCGTTTTTCAGCATACGATAGCTGACTTCCACCGTCATGGAAAGACGGATCTCTTCCATCTGCCGCCTGGATGTCAGATGTTTTGCTTCGTAGGAGACTTCCACACGCAGCTTCATCTCCGTCTGCTGCGCATAAGCCGCCTCGGCCGTTTGCGCCACCGGCTGCACCGGCTCTTTGCCGCGGGCAGCGGATCCCGTCAGTTCCGCCTGCGCTGCGGCAAGGTTCTTGATGGTCAGCGGCAGTTCCGCATCGGCCACCGCATCCACGGCTTCGTCCGAGATCGACGCTACCGTTTCGTTTAACTCCACCGCCTGCTGCAACAGACTGCGGTCTTTGGTCACATCGGCCTGTGTTGCCTTTTGTCCGTCGCTGAGCGCCCGTGCCGCCGCATCCGCCACATCCTTTATCTGCAGCGGAAACTGTAATGCATCCAACTCCGACATAGCCAGATAGGTATCTTCTGTTAAAGGCAGGCCCAGATCCAGGATCCGTTTTGCTTCTGCCAGATTTTCTTCCGTTGCTTCTTCCCCGGCGCGCTCGATCACCTTCTGCATCTGCGCCGTCAGTTTCTCATCTGCCACACCCCCGGTCTGCGCCGTTGCCGTCAGATAACCGCCGGCCTGTACATAGCCCTTGGGCGCCGCCGATACACCGGCCGTTCCGCTATGGGACGCCAGATACAGATTGCCGATGGTGGGTTCCATCTCGTTTTCCACCAGATATTTCTTTGCTCCGTCCGTCAGTGCCGGGATCTGCTGCGCCTGTTCGAGCACTGCCGCAGCATCTTTTGCATTCTGCTCCGTTACCGGTACTCCGTTTTCTTTAAATGCCCGGTCCAGTTCGGCCGCATACGCCGCGCTGCCCGTGATCGCTTCCAGTTCTTCCCTGGACAGATCATCATTGTATCCGGCGATCACGACTCCGGCCTTGGCCATCTCCGCCTTGATCTCGTCTACAACGGTCACGGTTTCTTCCGGATCCATCTGCTGCACATCGTAACCGTCCTCGGCCATTTTGCCATAGGCTTCCGGAGACATGGTGTTGGATGCCAGGATCATAAAATCCTTCTGCGCCTTTGCATTCGACACCAGGTCGTCCTGCAGCTGCGCCGCCACACCTTTCTTCTGCTCGGTAAAGATCTGGCCTTCCCGCTCTCCGGCCCCGAGATCCAATGCATATCCGGAACGAAAACCGTCGATGCTGCCCGCTTTGGCTGCCTGTGCTGCATCCGCGCCGTGTCCCACCGCCGGCATACTCTGTGCATAGGCGGCTGCTTTATTATTTACCATTTCGTTTCCGATATTGTAATTCATAGGGATCTCCTTTTCTCGCTCAAAATCGCACAAATAGAAAAGACCAGGTACAAAACGGTACCTGATCTTTATTTCGGCTGATCGGATCGCAATCTTTAGCATCGATCCCCACAGGGGTTTGGTGTTTCTTAAAAATATCCGCGAAATGCCAGCGCTACGAGTGCCCACAAAACCGCTACGGCGCCGGTAACGATTCCGGCAATCGCCATACCCTTTCCTGTCAACTTTTTGTTTAACGATAGGATACCCAGCGTGATCGCACCCGCTGCCAGCAGGAAGGTCATCGTCGGAACGCAGCAGCCGGACAGGAGCGCGACGATTCCCAATACCATAGCGGCGATCGACATTCCGTTAGCGCCCGGCGCATTCGGAACGGGCTGTCCCATATTATTCATAGCCGCATTAAATCCGCCCTGAGGAAATCCCTCCGGAGCCTGCCCAGGCATTCCGTTCGGCATCATATTGGGGTTCGGCATCCCATTCTGCGGCATTCCGTTCGGAACCATATTGGGGTTCGGCATCATATTCTGCGGCATCCCGTTCGGCATAGAATTTTGATTCGGCATCGGATTCGGATCCTGCGGCGGCACCTGCGTCATACGCATCGCATTCTGCTCCTCCGGCATCGCGTTCCGTTCCGGCACGGGATTGGGCATCGGTACCGGATTGGGCATCGGTGCCGGGTTCGGATTGGGCATCGGTACCGGGTTCGGCATCGGTACCGGATTCGGTGTCGGCATCGGATTCGGATTCGGCATCGGGTTCGGATTCGGCATTGCGTTCCGTTCCGGCATCGGGTTCGCGTTCGGCATTCCCTGCTGTCCGTAGTTCTGCCGGTTCAGTTCATCAATGTGCTCCTGACGACGGATGTATTCTTCCGCTGCCGCCATATCCTTCTTGATCCCCTTTACATGGAGTGAGATAAAAAGGATCGGGAAATGCAGCATCAGGATAAGACCGTATATTATGACTGCAAAGCCGATAACCAGATCCGCCGGAAAGATCGGAACCAAAAACCATCCCCAAAACGCCAGTTCCTTAAAGGTATCCATATATTTTCCGAAACCGCCGCCCTTACGGTACGCCATAATACTCAGCGGGATCGATCCGTAAAAACCAAACACAGGACACGCTATCGCTATCGTCCGCACCAACACCATTGCATCTTCCGAAAGCGTTGCTGACAAAGCCGCCAGGATAATACACAGTGCAAAGGATCCGATCAGAACGATCAGCTGCCGTTTTGCGATCTTTTTGCCTTCTTCCGCTTTTTCCAGCAGATCCGGTGCCTCTTCCAGAAACAGTTGGGCTTCTCCGATGCTGGAAAACTGTTCTTCATTTCTTCTTGTCATAATTCCTCCTCAAAACTGAAAATTTGTTGTGAACCGTGAATGTAAAATCAAATCCAGGATGTCTTTCAAACAAGTGATCACTTCTGTTTTTTACACATCCCGACTATAAACTATCTCTTTTGGCGTGTCAATGCTTTTGAACCAGCGGTTCACATTTTGACATCAAATAACGGTCTCTGCTGCATTTTCCCTAAAATATTGACCTGTAAATGCCGATATAATAAAATAGAAGAATGTAACGGAACCGATGCACAAAACAGAACTGACTTCTAGGAAGGAAACCGTTATGAAAAGACATGATGCATCCTACTCCAAAAATAAAGGCTTCACACTGGTTGAGCTGATCGTCGTACTGGTGATCCTCGCCATTCTGGCGGCGATCCTGGCACCGACCCTGCTGGGCTACATCGACGAAGCCAAGGTGAAACGATACCTGCCGAATGCACAGGCCTGCAAAGACGCGGCACAGGCGGCCTTTGTAGAACAGTACGCCAGAAACGGCGATGTGGAGGTCGGTACTCCCGTAGTTCCCGATGCTCATGAAAAATCCACCTCAGGCAACGAGGATCAGGATATTTCAAAAACCGCTTTTGCGGAAAGTGTTCTGAACTATGCCGGTATGAACGGAAACAACAAGCCCTACCTTTTTATGGTTGCCGTCGGCAGCAATGCAAAAACAAAAGGAACCTACGAGCCGACTTCCGCTTATGATAAATACACTATTTTCTACTGCGTGTATATGGAAAAGAAAGACACCATGCCGCTCTATTACTACAATAACGAGTGGTCGACCAGAAACCCGCGCCAGGAAGGTCTGGCAAATATCTTTGATGCCAACAACATCGTATTATCCGGACCTTTAAAAGGCAAACGACTGCAGTATTATGTGATCGCAAACCAAACCGGAAAGAGCATAAAGGGAAGTCTTTGGAACTGGATCAAAAAAGAACTTTACGAACAATAATAATACCACAACATCCTATCCACAAGAAAACGCCACGGAGCAATATTCCGTGGCGTTTTCATTATCCATATTCTTTTAATACGAGAACGAGTATACCGCAGCTCCGTACGGCGGCAGATCAAAGGTGATCGCGTACTGGCGGCCGTCGCATTCAAACTCCTTCGCGCGGATCTCCTCCGGCAGCTCGTGTCCGTTGCCGGCAAAGCGCTTTTCATCCGAGTTGAGCACCAGCTTGTACTTGGTCTTCTTCGGTACACCGACGGAATACTTGTCCAGCTGCATCGGCGTCATATTCAGCGCAAATACCATATTGTTCTTGCCATCCTTGGACTTGCGGATGAAACTGTAGGTGCTGCGATAGGAGTCGTTTGCGTTGATCCATTCAAAACCGTCCCAGGAATCATCCAGCTCGTACAGGCAGCGATTGTCGCGATAGATCTGCAGCAATGCTTTCACATATTCCAGCATACCCTTGTTCAGATCATTCTCCAGCAGGAACCAGTCCAGCTCTCTGGCTTCGCTCCACTCCCGTTCCTGCGCAAATTCCTGTCCCATAAAGAGCAGCTTCTTGCCGGCGTGACCAAACATAAACGCATAGCCGACACGCAGGTTTGCGTATTTATCCCACTGATAGCCCGGCATCTTGTTGACCATCGAGCACTTCAGATGCACCACCTCGTCGTGGGACAGCGGCATAATGTATTTCTCCGCACAGTTGTAACTCATGGCAAAGGTCATCTTGTTGTGATTGTCCTTGCGGAAATACGGATCCAGCTTCATATAATCGCAGAAATCGTGCATCCATCCCATATTCCATTTGAAGGTAAAGCCCAGACCGTCATCTTCCGGACGCGCCGTTACCTTCGGCCATGCGGTGGATTCTTCCGCGATCGTCATTGCGCCGTTGTTCAGGCCGCGGATCACGCTGTTTAAGTGCTTGAAAAATTCGATCGCATCCAGATTTTCGTGGCCGCCGTACTTGTTCGCTACCCACTGGCCGTCCTGCTTGCCGTAATCCAGATACAGCATGGACGCCACCGCATCCACACGCAAGCCGTCCACATGGAACTCGCGGATCCAGTACAATGCATTGGCGATCAGGAAGTTGCGTACTTCCGTCTTGGAATAGTTAAAGATCTTGGTACCCCAGTCCGGATGCTCGCCCAGACGGCTGTCCGGATGCTCGTACAACGGCTCTCCGTCAAATTCCGCCAGACCGAAGGCATCCCGCGGGAAATGCGCCGGTACCCAGTCCAGGATCACGCCGATGCCCGCATTGTGCAGCTTGTTGATCAGATAAGCAAAATCCTCCGGTGTTCCGTAACGGGAGGTCGGTGCATAGTATCCGGTCACCTGATATCCCCAGGAACCGTCAAACGGATGCTCCGCAATGCCCATCAATTCTACATGCGTATATTTCAGATCTTTTAAATATTCGCAGATACGATCTGCAAATTCGCGGTAATTGTAAAATCCGTCTTCCGTACCGTCCGGATGCTTCATCCACGAACCGATGTGGCATTCGTAGATCGCCATCGGCTCCTGGAACGGATTTTTCTGTGCCCGTTCTTCCAACCATTTATCATCCGACCAGGACAGCTTGCGCAGGTCATAAACCACCGATGCGGTTCCCGGTCGCAGCTCGGCATAATTGGCATAGGGATCGGCTTTGTAGATCCCCTCGCCGGATGCCGTTGTGATGTAATATTTGTATAATTCACCTTCCGCAACACCCTGTACAAAGGTCGCGTGGATGCCGCCTTCCCCCAAACGTTTCATCGGTGTGGCGTTGACATCCCATCCGTTGAAATTACCCACGATATGCACTGCCTGTGCATGTGGTGCCCATACAGCGAAGAATACACCTTTCTTACCGTTCTTGATGCAGGGATGCGCGCCCAGTTTCTTGTAGATCTCATAGTGCGTTCCCTGTCCGAACACATACTGGTCCGCCTCGGAAATAAACACGGTTTCTTCCTGCAGCGTCTTTGGTGCCTTGTCCTGTTTCTTCGGTGCCATTCCTTCTCCTCCGGATTTCGTAAAAGATAAAATAAAAAATACCCCGGGTATACCCCCGAGGTATTATTTTACCATATTTTCCAAAAAATTGGAAGTGTTACACACATATTTTGTGCATTTTATCCATTGCGATGTGCTTACAGGAAATCCTTCTCCCGCAGGATGATCATATCCTCGTAGTCGTACCGCTTTCCGCTCAGGATCTGGAAAAATGTGGAAATATGCGGTTTGGAAGAGTGATCGATCGCGGCATTGATGATCTCTTCGATCTCACGGGGCGATACATTGTGCTCACCGATCTGACGCTCACTGATCTTTTGGTGCAAAGCCAGCACACCGCGCTCCTCGTCGATCTTGTACTCTCTGGAGTACGCATATTTCTTGGCGTATTCTACCAACGCGTTGTTGTTCATCGGCAGGATATCCACGCGGGCATTGAAGTAGCCGGTGATCAGCTCGTACTTGTCCAGCAGCTTGTCCATATCCTTGCGCTCATCCATCAGGATCACGAACAGGCCTTCCTGCAGATCATCTAATGTCTTGGCCAGGATCTCCATCGTCTCCCTGGTCATATCGGATGCCTTTTCCACCAGCAGCGCGCCGTTCCCCAGCTGTGCAAACATCGCCGGGATGTTCTTGCGGTTCATCTTGTTGCCGCTGATACGCGCGATCCGGTTCGACATGAAATTGCTGTCGATCATCTGGATCTCTTTGATCAGGCACTTGCCGAAGCGTTCCAGTCCGGCATCGGCATCCCCGGTCACGATGGCATTGCCCACATACGGCGCCAGGCTGATCTGATCCACCGCTTCCAGGATCTGGGTGTACATCTTCTTGGAATACAGATACTCACGGAACAGATCCTGCTCCTCGGCAGACAGTCCCTGGTCTTCCTCATCCGCTACATATTCGTCATTGATCTCTTCAACGGTTTCGGCACCGACACGATCCGCATCCGCTTCCAGCACACTGGAGATCTCCGCGATCTGCGCCGTGTTCAGGCCTGCGGTCTGCTCTTCGGCATCGTTGGCGTTCTTGTTCTTCCGGATCTCCCTTACATACTCATCGTCCACATCGTTTTCTGCGGGATCATCGTCCTCGTCGCCTTCGATGTCTTCC
>CAMJAP010000097.1 GCA_946403625.1 uncultured Lachnospiraceae bacterium | reverse complement strand
CGCTGATGATCTCCTGCTTGATCTGATCGATCAGCTGCTCATATACCGGAACCATTGATGCGTTGTTGATTATAATATGCATGCTTTTTTCCTTCCCGTAAAGGACTGCCGCTTGCGCCTGCGGTTTGCGAACTACCTTCTGCAGATGTATTTCTGTCCTTCACTGTGAACAGTATATAACAGTGTATAACTGTTGTCAACTGTTTTATACTGTTTGCTCTGTTTATTTTTGAAATTTTAATAATTTAAAGTTTTGCTTTAAATTTCTATTGACATGATTAATCTGCAGTGTTATATTATGCTCACGAAGCAAATAAACATTAAAAATTTAAACTCGCGCTTTAATTACAAGGAGATGTGTTATGAAAAAGAAAAAGAATCCTACCCAAAAGTCATTCCAAATCTGCAGCTTCATCGGCTATTTCTTTGCGGTTCTCCTGCTGTTTCAGGTTCAGTACTTCATCGAAGCACTCACGACTGCAAACGATCGTTATGAAATCCGCCACCAGCAACACCCCGGCGTGACCAACGGCCAGCAGATCTATTCGCTCTATAAAGACGGTGAGTACAAGTATGATGTCGATATCAATGTATACGGCCTGTTGGATGAAAACGGAAACACCGACCTCCGTTACTGCGTACTGATGGAAGAATCCTCCAAACTC
The DNA here is from genome assembly GCA_946403625.1 of uncultured Lachnospiraceae bacterium. Lineage (GTDB taxonomy): Bacteria > Bacillota > Clostridia > Lachnospirales > Lachnospiraceae > NK4A136. Next base: position 11,602 of record CAMJAP010000097.1, on the reverse strand, counting down.
GCCTATTCCGTCATTTTGTGCGCTATGATGATCGTGGTCATTCAGTTGATACGCAATGCAACGGCAGGCTCCCCCTTTACGCACAAGAACGTAAACCGTATCTGTCTGATCGGCGGTCTGCAGTTTGCTCTGGCCATTGTACCGGGACTGATCATCTTTCTGATGCATTTCTTCCGGTTTCAGTATGCCAGCCTTAACTTTGATCAAAAAAGCTTCTTTATGTTCATCGTCGGGTTTGCGATCATGGTACTCGCCCAGGTCTTTGACTACGGCGTGAAACTGCAGGAAGATATTGACAGTATTGCATAAGACAAAGAGGTGATAATCTATGATCATAATTCGATTGGACCGTATGATGGCGGACCGAAAAATGTCCTTAAACGAACTCGCGGATAAGGTTGGCATGACCAATGTCAACCTGTCCAACTTAAAAACCGGAAAAATGAAAGGCATCCGCTTTGAAACGCTGGATGCCATTTGTCGTGTGCTGGATTGTCAGCCCGGAGATATCATGGAATACAAAGCGGATTAAAAATCTTTTGAGACTTGAAAAAATCCCTATCTGCCATTTTGACAGGTAGGGATTTTTGATTGCTTCGTATTTTCAGATCCAGTTGTAATCGCCGCCGGTCAAGGCCAGGCTGAGCAGGGTATCGTATTTTTCCACATCCTCCCCTTCCAGCATCTGCAACAGTTTGGCCGCTTCCGATGCTTTGGGCATCTCCTCATCCGGGCCGATCTCCATATTCGGTTCCTCACCGCAATACGGGCACACGATACTCGGCGCGATGCGCAGATCCAAAAAGCGGCTGCCGCAATCCGCGCATTCATAAAAGCCGCAACGCTCCGTTCCATCCGGTACATAAAACATAGTTTTCTATCCTCCCTTTTCTTTCTAAGCTGCGTCGTCCGTTATTTCTTCTTCCGGTTCATACCGTTCCTTCAGCTCATCGTATTCCGTGATCACTTCTTCCAAACGCTGCATCACATCTTCGATAAGGTAGCATCCGTTTTCATCTGCCGTAAGTCCCTGCAGTCGCAGCCCGTAGATGGCCGGCGGCTCCGACAGGTCCAACAAGGTCGTCTCCCGTAACTGCTCCACGGTCTGGTAGACCAGATCCAGACTGATCACTTCTTCGTTCTGTTCGTTTCGCCATTTGCAGATCACGACTTTCACGCCGATCGGTGTTTTTTTCTCAATGGCACACGGCAGGCTGTAATCTTCCACCCGAAGCGCCGCCAGAACACTCGCGATATTGGAATCGTGCCCGCAGAGAAATGAGAATTCCCGCCCTTCCGTGGTCAGCTCGCTGTTGATCTCACACAGCAGCGGGTGCGCTGTATTCACCGCCACCTCCGGTACCGTAAACAACACATCCCCATAGACATCCTTGATCTGTGCGATCATTTCCCATTCCTGCCATGACAGTTCATGACCAAAGGCTGCCTTGGCACTGTCCGGCTCTTCATAGAACTGCAGCACCAGCGCATCGCTTAAAGAACAGGCCAGCCGCAGGGATCCGGATACGGAAGGTTCTTTTCTGCCCGCGATCCGAAATACGGAATCGTCGGTAACAAAGCCGGTAAACACTTCGTTTTGGTAATCTTCCGAATGTTCTACATCCAGCACTTCGGAAAGCAATGCATAATTGTCTTCCAGCCCGGCGATCACGGGATCATAGATCCGGTGCATCTCTTCTTCCGTCTCGGTCTGATATGCTTCACACCAATAGGTCAGAAACGGCGAAAAGACGGCATCCGTTCCCTCGTAAGCCAGATGGTATTCCACCTCTTTGTTGCCGGCCGGCAATAATCCTGCCGAAAAAAATCTTGCCGTTGCGATCGTGCGCTGTCTGCTGTTGGCATAGATGCGCACGGCCTCTTCTACCGGTCGGTAATTTTCCGGAAACAGCCCTTCCGCTTCCAGCCATTTGCGGAAGTACTGACCCATCTCCGTTTCCAGCGTGCCTCCCCGCAGGGATAACTCGCTGGGCGCCGACGACCATTCGTACCATTCATACGGTGTCATCGTATCCAGCACGGAACCTTTTCCGCTTAAGGGCGAGCGGATATTATGCCGGCTCAGGCAGACCACCTGCTCCAGTGTATATCCTTCATGCGAGAGCGGTCCGATGCTTTTCTTTAATTCCGCTGCCGCCGGATCTTCATAAACAACCGGCTCTGACACGATGCCTTCGTCCACAGCCGATGCTTCCATGTCCAATGGCGACGCTTCTGCCGGTTCCGCAGATGCGGTATTCGTTTCCGCGCCCGATTGCTCTGCGATGACAGCCGCCCCGGATGCCGTTGCAAAACCACCGGCCTTCCGGGAAGCCAATGCCCCGGCGCCCAGCAACAGTGTTACTGTCGCTGCCGCCATGCCTTTCCAGATTGTATCCTTCGGATCTTTCTTCACACCGTATTGCTCCCTGCCCTCATACAGATTGCCGTAGAAACCTGCTGCCTATTGCATAACCACCTGGTTCTTGCCGTTCCTCTTTCCATAGTACAGTCGCTCGTCGGCTACCGAGATCCATTCATCGTTATTCAAGCTGCCGTCATACTGCGCCACACCGATCGTCACGGTAATGTGCAGCTGTCTTTCTTCAAAACGAAAAGTTTCGTCTGCGATCCTCTGCCGCAATGCTTCAAAACTCTCCGGCTGAAAGGTCATCAGGATAAACTCTTCGCCACCCCACCGGCAGACGATCCCGTCTTTACACACCTCCTGTGCCATGGATGCGATCTCGTGCAAAATATGATCGCCGCAGTTATGCCCATAGGTATCGTTGACTTTTTTGAAGTTATCAATATCCAGCATTGCCAGATAACTGCCTTCCATGAACCTTTTCTCACGATTCTCCAGGGTTGCCAGCAGGAAATGCCGGTTATATAAGCCGGTCAGATTGTCGATCATCGCCATCCGCTCCAGCTGCTCCTCCGAATCCACTACCACATAGTAATACAAGCATACATAAAGGATCACAATGCCAAAGGTCGCGATCGAGTTGAACGCCAGCAGGATGCTCTCCCCGCTCTTGGAGATCTGATACAGCGGTGCACAACACTCGCCATACACACATACTCCGGCATACGTGAGCACGTGAATGGCGATGGTTAAAAACATCGGAATCTGTTTTTTCAATAACCGGCGATGCAGATACCCGTTATAACTGATACATGCCAGCATTCCCAGCGCATACATCTGAAAGCCCTGTCCCAGACCGGTACAGACCACGCCGATGATCATAAACAGAAGTATCACAAAATAGATGATCACTGTAGATACGATATAATGTTTTCTCAGGATCAAAAACAGATTGGTGGTATTGACCACCAGTTTAAAATAGATCACATACCGCATCAACGGCATGTCATAGAGAATACCCATGATCAGGAAAAACACATCCGTAAACAGAAGAAAAACACCGAAAAACAGCGTCAGATCTTTTATGAAAATCCGTTCTTTATCGACACGTCTTACCTTTATTTCCATCCGGCATCCTCACCCCTGTTTCCCCATCGTTGCAGAAATACGCCTTCATAAATTCTATCACTTTTTGACGATTTCAGCAACGAAAGCCGCCCTCGTTCCTCTTGAAAATCCTGCCAAAATAGAGTATTATTTGCTTTCGTACATCAAAAAACGGAGAATCCTTATGAAAGAAATGACCAAGGGCAGTCCGCTGCGGATCATCATCAGTTTTACGATCCCGCTGATCTTCGGCAACCTGCTCCAGCAATTATATAGTATTGTAGACAGCAAGATCGTATCCGCCTATGTCAGCACCGAAGCATTTGCTGCCGTTTCTTTGACGGCTGTCGTCAGCAATATGCTCATCGGCTTTATCAACGGCTGCACCCAGGGCTTTGCCATTCCGGTGGCGCTGCATTTCGGAGCGCAATCCCCGGTGCAGATGCGTCGCAACATTGCCGGCTCACTCAAACTGGTGCTGATCGCGGTGGTCCTTTTGCTCAGCCTGGGGCTTATCTTCATCGAGCCGATCCTGCATCTGATCCATACACCGGATAATGTGTTTGCGGATTCGCTCTCCTATGTGCGGATCATCCTTTTGGGAATTCCGTTCATCTCGCTTTATAATGAAAGCGCCAATATACTGCGTGCCGTCGGAGACAGCCGCACGCCGTTATATTTTCTGCTGCTTTCGGTCCTGTTAAATACATGCTTTGACCTGCTGTTTGTAAAGGTACTGCATTTCGGCATTCAGGGCGCTGCCGCTGCCACCATCCTGTCACAGTTTTTGTGTGCCACGGCCTGCCTGCTTTATATCGTATTTAAGTACAAAGAACTCATTCCGCACAAAGACGAGTGGAAACCGGATCGCCGGACCTATTCCCGCCTGATCACCAGCGGACTGTCCATGGGCCTGATGGGATGCATCGTCAATATCGGTACCATCATCCTGCAAAGCGGACTCAACGAGCTGGGCACACCTACCATCACCGCACATTTTGCCGCAAGACGCTTCATCGATATGCTGATGATCCTGATCTATACCTACGGCTTTACTATGACCACCTATGCCAGCCAGAATCTCGGTGCCGGTGAGCACAAGCGCATCCGCGCCGGCATACGGACCAGCGTGCTGATCGTAACGACCGTCTCCACCATCCTGATCGTGGTCTGCTATCTCATCGCCCGCCCCGTCGCGCAATGGATCGCCAGCACCGATGATCCCGAGATCGTGCAGATGTCCGTTAACTACTGTCGTTTCAATGTACTGTTTTTCTATGCTCTGGGACCGCTGTTTATCTTCCGCTGCTCCCTGCAGGGATTGGGGCACCGATTCGTTCCGCTGGCCGCCTCGGTTCTGGAGCTGTGCATCAAGACCTGTGCCGTGGTCTTTCTGGTACCGCGTTTCGATTACTGGGGCGTCATCGTGGCCGAACCAGTCAGCTGGTGTTTTATGACCGCACTGCTCTTTGGCGGCTATGTCCATACCATGCGACATCTGAAAAAATAAAAAACGAAGGCCACCGGCAATTGTACCGATGGTCTTTTTATGAATATCTTTTTCCGTTCTCCCTACCGGCGGATCATTTCACGGTCTCGTAAACCCTTCCGTCCTTGTCCACCTGTTTTAAGAAATGCTCGGATTCGATCGTCAGCTCCTCGATCAGATCGGTATCCAGATTGTGCCCCGTATTGGAGTACATCACCAGCTTACAATGCGGAAGTTCCTTTGCGGTACGCAGCATCAGCTCCGGCGTACTGATCGGATCATCGATCGCTCCTAAAATCAGTGTCGGAATCTGAATGGTATGCAGCATCTCACGCAGCTTCTCTTCCGTCTGATACTTCATAAGCGGTCTGCCGTAATCGATCGCCTTCTCCCGCGGATCCGGCTCCGGATTCATCGCGATATGTTTTGCGCGACGATCTCTGCGCGCTTCTCTTGCCGCATCATTCTCAATGGGCGGATCGATGGGTTTTCTCTCCTTGATCATTCCGGAAAGATCCATCTGCCGCAAACTCATGGTACCCTCTTCCAGACTGTGCGGTCCCGGTACACAGGCAATAAAGCCTTTCACACGATCCGGATGATTTAAGCACAGATGCCAGCCCACACCGGCGCCATGAGACGCGCCCATATAAAAGAACTTGTCCACTTTCATTTTGTCCGCCAGGCGGATCACATCCTCTGCAAAAACATCGTACCACTTGTCACCATAATCCTCTTCCACATAGGAAGACGGTGCAAATCCGCGCAGTGTGACGCAGATCACATGATAGCCTTTCCAAGCCAGTGCCTGCTGCAGGCCTACCGGATAAAATCCCATCTGTGCGGAGAAGATATAGTTATCGCCCCAGCCCACTTCTTCATAAGCGATGCGAACGCCCGGTTCTACTTCGCAGACATGATAATTGAGATTGCGGCGTGCCCTGCGGTATTCAAACGGGATCACGGTAGCCTTTTCCTCTTCCGAGTATTCGTTATGGATCTCATCGATCTCCGATTCCGGTACCACCGTCTTTAACACACTGTAATACGCCTTCTTCGGCTGGGAATCCTTATCAAAGAACAGCGGATAACTGGTCTCTCTGCGGAAGCCGGTTAACCAGCTGTCGGTATCGCGCAGGTTCCATACGGTGACACAGGTGATGTTTGCCTTGCCGCTGTCCTTTGCCTCTACCAGCATACGGAACAATTCTTCGTAACGGTCTGCCAGTGCCTGCATCGATTCTTCCGAAGGATCCGCATTGTGAATATCCAGTTCGGTCAGCTGCACTTCGATGCCCAGTGCGCCGTACATATAGAGTGCTTCTTTATACAGATCGATTCCCGGGAAATCCATCACCCAGTGGGACTGCATGCCCATACCGTCAACCAGCCCTTTTTCGATCAGCGGTTTCAAGATCTTTGCAACGATCAGATCCCGCTTCCATTCTTCATAACAATTGTAATCGTTATAGAACAGCTTTACCTCCGGTGCGGCATATTTCCGTGCAAAGGTAAATGCCTTCTCCACAAAGTCCGTACCGATCGTCTTGGTCCAAAGCGACTCACGGAAATCTCCGTTATCGATTGCTTCGTTTACCACATCCCAGCAATATACCACGCCGGGATAGGTCTCCTGTACAAAAGTCAGAACGCCTTTGATGTAGTTCTCCATTCTGGCCAGCATCGTCTCCCGATCAACCAGCGGAGCAAACTCATCATAGTTCTCATGGAAAAACCATTCCGATGTCTGTCCATGCCATACCAGGGTATGTCCGCGCATCGGTATGTTATTTTGTTTTGCAAATTCCAAAAACGGAATCGCAAACTGAAAATCCAATTTGGCTGCCAGATTATATTTTTCCGGATCTTCACGGCTTGCCGGATCCAGGAAAAACATCGGCTTCATATCGTTTTCTACGGTGAAACTGTTAAACTGCGAAAGCAGTAACTTACGATTTGCTTCCGTTTCCAGATTGTTTCTGGAAATGGCTACCCCCATCTTAAACCGGTCTTGAAAGGCTGTTTTCAGATTCATATTGCTATCCCCTCCTCACAAAAGAACGAAACTACCGTCTTAAAAGATCTTGCTCTTTATTGGAAAAATGCGGAGCATTTACTGCCCCGCATCTTTGTTTTTTACTTATTTCTTCTTGGTTCCGTTTACCAGATCCTTCAGTGCCTTACCAGCCTTGAACTTAGGAACGGTAGATGCCGGGATCTTGATAGCTTCGCCGGTTGCCGGGTTCTTACCCTTGCGAGCTGCTCTCTTGGAAGTTTCGAAAGTACCGAAACCTACCAGCTGTACTTTACCTTTCTTCTTCAGTTCCTTGGAAACTGTGTTGGTGAAAGCCTTGAGAGCCTTCTCGGTGTCAGCCTTGCTCAGGCCGGCTTCTTTTGCCATTGCGTCGATCAGTTCTGCTCTGTTCATTTTTAACCCCTCCATAGTATGGTTTTTGTTTTTCAGACAAGTAAAATAGTACCATAAAATATAGCCTGTAGCAATAGAAAAAACCGTATTTCCTGCAGTTTCTTGCGAAAAATCGGCCTAAAATACCGTAAATCCCACTTTTTTCCACAACCACAGCTGCCAAAACGCCCCTGCTACAACCAATAGAACGGTTAGCACAATCGCAGCACGCCCGAATTTGGAATCAAAAATGCGGTCCACCGGCGGCTTTACTCCTTTCGTAAACAGCACCGTCATCACACCAAACAGCATACTGCTGACCACGGAGATTCGGTTTTGAAAATTCAAAGGCCACCCCTCATAGGTCCATAGGATCATATGAAATTTGTACTCCAATACATATGAAGCACTCAGCTCGATCACACTCGTCACCAGGAAACTGAAAACGAAAAGGTACAGCGGATTCTTTACCTTATGAAACATCGCATAGAGAACCAGAAAACCGAATCCGTAGATCGGACACATAGGCAGATGCAGGATCCCGCGATCCACATAGATGTGATGCAGGGTCCACACGCACACGATCTCATAAACCCATCCCAGAAACGATGCCAGCAGAAACAGTCCGGTAAATTTTACAATGGTCTTTCCAACGGAATTCATACCATGCTTCCTTCCGATACCACCGCTTTAAAAATGTGCACCGATCGCAAACAAGATACTGATGCCGCTGTATATGCGTTCGTTTTCTGTTCTTTCATCTTAGCAATTCTCCTATGTTACTTATCGATTTCTTTCTCGAGCGCATCCAGCAGTTCATAGACGGTCCAGCCCAGATTGGTCGGAGTCACAACCGCTTTTCGTTTGATCATTGCCAGCCCGGTTGCGTGATACGCATCCAGAAAACGATCCAGGTCCGCATCCCCGAGGCCAAAGAACAACAACATTTCCGGCACAGTATATAATGGCGGTGCCGTCTTTTTGCTTCCGTTTGTTTTCACCGGCAGATTGCAGAGTGCCGCCACCGTACGGTTGATGTCCTTCTGTGCCAGCGCGCAGGTTTCGATCTGCTGCTCTTTACAGATACGCAGCACCGCATCCTTTTTTGTTGCATCCGGTATCGAATAGAATATTTTTTTCATACGCTTTTAAAAATCTCCCTGATCGATGATCTCGCCGTCTTCTACCACAATATAGTTTTCTCCGTTTCTGGTCAGCCCGGCAACCATGGCATCCAGATTGGGCGTGCCGGTCATCGGATTGGAAGAACTGCCGCCCAGCCGGTATCCCAGCAGGCGATTTACGATCTCGGCCGATTCTCCACGGCAACTCCAAAATGCGCCTTCCCGTTTGATCACCACATAGTCCGGATAGTTTTCCGCCCAGTACGCATAACTGTCCTTTCCTGGTTTGCGTCTACCGCTCGTTCCCGTTCTGCGCACCGGCTGCTTCACCGCTACGGCAGGCCGCTTCGTAACGGAGATGTCCACCGACTCACCGCTCTCCAGCCACATCGTTCCGTTTCGAAATGCCAGCGGAAATCCGAAGGTTCGCTCCGAGCCGTCATCAAAGGCCACGGTAAATCGTGTTGCTTGCCCTTTCGCATTGTACTCCACATCTTCCACCACACCGGGGCCGTAACTCAGCTGCACGATGCGTTCGCCGATCGCCAGCACAAAATCACTGGTCAGCCGGGACGGATCCACACTTGCAAAAGACTTTTCCCCGGTGATCTGAGCCACAGGAAGTTTTGTGCTCGTCTCTTCTTTTGCCTTCGGTGCTTCCGTGATCTCCCGCACAAACCGTGAGGATTCCCCCTCCTGTCGGAAGATGATCAGTTCCTTTTTCGCCCGGGTCATGCCCACATAAAAGAGGCGGCGTTCTTCTTCAAACAGTTTCCAATCCTCCGGGGTTGCCGCGCCGGGCGTGGGAATCTGTGCCGGGAATAATCCGTCCGCCACATCCATCAGATACACCCGGTCGTACTCCAGCCCCTTGGAGGAATGGATGGTGGATAGGATAAAGTGTTCGCCTTCTCCCCGCGTTTCCGTTCGTAAACTGTTTTGCAGATATTCCAGTCTCGCCAGATAGGATTCGATAGTCGTTTCCGGATAGGCCAGCTGCTTTAGGATAAAGAGCTTGCCGTCATCGATCCCGCTGCGTTCCAGATACTCGAGATACCCCATAGGATTCTCGATACGAAAGATCGCTTTGGCCGGTGATTCGTGACACATGCTCCGCAGGTTCGTTGCCAGCCCCCGGCATTTACCTTTGATCATACCGTTGATACTATCGATCTTTTCGGCCGCCTCCAACACCGGAATGCGATCCTCGATACTGATCCTGCACATCTGCTCTGCCTGGTATTTTTTCAGATAGGTCTGGCATTTAAAATAGATGCGTAAAAACAGTTCCGTATCATAGGGATCCAACGCAAAGCGCAGGATGGAAGTCACATCTGCCACAATCCGGTGTGTGAAAAACGCCATATCCACGCTCTTTAATCGAAAGCCAATCTGCTGACGGTCCAGCAGGTCAATCAGCGGTAACGCACTTTCGTTATCCCGATACAGCACCGCGGTTTCCGTATTACAGTCTGCCGCAACCTTTGCCAGATAGCTATATTGCCCGGAGCGTTTCTTCAGATCCACATAGCGGATCTCTTCCCCGGCACCGCAGTTCGCCACCATGTGTTTCTCGTGTCGTGCTTTGTTATGACGGATGAACTGATCCGCTGCCGTTACAATGCGCGCGTTGGATCGATAGTTTCGGTCCATCACCAGCACGCGTGCGCCGGGATGTTCTTTTTCAAACTGCAGCAACGCTTCCGGATAGGCGGCCCGGAATCCGTAGATGCTCTGGTCCTCATCACCGACCATAAAGAGATTGCCGCGCTCTCCCGCCAGCAGTTTGATGATCGCATGCTGGATCTTGGAAGTATCCTGCGCCTCATCCACACAGATATAACGATACTGTCTCTGATAGTATTCCAGCAGCTGCGGACTCTTTCGTAACAGATTGTATCCGTAGACCATCTGATCGTCATAGTCCATCCACTGATGTTCCCGCAGATACGCATTGTACTCCCGGTAGGTTTCCAACAGCGGTATGCTCTCCTGCTCCCCGATGGCTTTGATCTCCTCTGCCGTCAGCATCATGTTTTTGCAGTAGGTGATCCATGTTTTGTAACTCTTGATCTCACTTTCGGTGGGATATTCGTCCAGTTTGTCTTTCAGGATCCCCGCCAGAATGCGGATCAACTGTCCCTCTTCCGTCAGCAGGCTGAAAGCCGGCTTTCCGATCATTGTGGCGTAGCGTGCAATCACCTTGGCACAGATACCGTTGATCGTGCGAAACTCCAAGCGGTCATGCAGTTCCGTTCCGAAGACCGCCTCAAAGCGTCTTGACATATCCCGGGTCGCCGCCACCGTATAGGTCAGCGTAAGGATCTCTTCCGGTGCTATCCCCCTGCAATAGATCATATATCCCAGACGGTTCACCAACACCGTGGTCTTGCCGCTCCCGGGCACCGCCAAAAGCAGTACCGGTCCTTCCACCGCCTGCACCGCTTGCAGCTGATTGTCATTTAAATGCTTGGTATATCGTTGTAAAAACTCTTGTGTTTCCATCGTACTCACTTTTATTCCGTCGGTGTTTTACCGCTCTTATCCTGCAGCACGCGATTGACATAGCGAAACTCGCTGTCCCGCAGATAGCCCACCATCACGGAGCCGTGATACATATATTCATAAAATCCCATATAGACCGTAGTCGTATCCGTCAGGATCTCGTTATCCTGCGTATCGGGATAGCCGATGCCGGCATGCCCCAAAAAATAATGCATGCATTCGTGGATCAGTACCGCCAGGATCATATTGTATCTGGCATATTTGCTCACCCGGATCGTGATCACACTGACGCCGTCCCGGTAACTGTACAGACCGGCCGCACTCTCCACCTGCAGATCTTCCTCCGCATACACTTCCAGCCGGTTGGGCTCCATCCCGCAATGCCGCAGTATTTCCGTAGCCATACATTTTAGGATATCCGGATCGGTACAGTCTGCCTGAAAGATCTCGTACAGTCTTTCGTCGGGATGAAACTCGCTGCGCTTTCCGCCCAGGCGTTCGTCCAATAACGCGATGCTGCTGTCGATCGTTGACTTGTTTGCCGTCGGCCCCATCTGCTGGATCACAATATAAAATACAAATCCCATCATCACTATAATGGT
>CAMJAP010000096.1 GCA_946403625.1 uncultured Lachnospiraceae bacterium | reverse complement strand
ATGCCGGCAGCGGGACTTGAACCCGCACGTGGTTGCCCACAACAGATTTTGAGTCTGCCTCGTCTGCCATTCCGACACGCCGGCGCTTACAGATTGATATATTATCACATTGTCAGACAGATTACAAGTTTTTTTTGCATGTTTTAAGAAATTAGGTTAGAATAGCCATGGCAGTGTGAAAATTACTATTATATATAGAAGTGAATGTGACCTATGGAAAACACGGAATGCAGATCGTATCGTAAAAATTTCAGCCGTTTCCTAAACGGAAAACTGGAAGGAAAAGAACGCAGAGCATTGCTGAAGCATGTGGAAGAATGCGAGGAATGCAGGGAAGAACTGCGTATCCAGTATCTGTTGCAGGAAGGTATGTTCCGTTTGGAGCATGGCGGTACCTTTGACATCAACTCGGATTTTGAACGCATGATGGAGGAGATGCAAAAGGAAAGCAAGCAGGAAATCCGGCGTGCCTGGTTTTTCCGTGTGGCAATGTGTGTATTTTTGGGCGTTACCTATTATTTCCTGGGAATCGGAATCGTAGGCTATTAAGGACAGAAAACTGATAAAGGGGATAGTTATGGCAGAAAAACTGGTATTGATCGACGGACACAGCATTTTGAACAGGGCTTTTTTCGGGATCCCGGATCTGACCAACGCAGAGGGCTTTCATACCAATGCGATCTATGGTTTTTTGAATATTATGTTTCGTATTTTAGAGGAAGAAAAACCGCAGTATCTGGCGGTTGCATTTGATGTGCACGCGCCGACCTTCCGTCACGAAATGTATCCGGAATACAAAGGTACGAGAAAGCCGATGGCGGACGAATTGCGCGAGCAGGTACCGGTGATGAAGGAGATGCTCCGCGCGATGAACATCGCCGTGGTGGAACAGGCAGGCCTGGAAGCGGATGATATCTTAGGAACGCTCGCGAAAAAAGCCGAAGCCGAGGGGATGGATGTTGCGTTGGTTTCCGGAGACCGGGATCTGTTGCAGATCGCAACCGATCATATTATGATCCGTATTCCCAAAACAAAGCGCGGCGGCACGGAGATTGAAAACTATTATGCGGCAGACGTGGAAAAGGCATGGCAGTTAAGTCCGAAGCGTTTTATTGAACTGAAAGCACTGATGGGAGATACTTCCGATAATATCCCCGGTGTGCCGAAAGTCGGAGAAAAGACCGCAACCGAATTGATGCTGGCGTATGGTTCGATTGACGGTATCTATGAACACTTAGAAGAGATCAAAAAGAATGCGATCCGCGAAAGTTTACGAGAAAATCGGGAACTGCTGGATCTGTGCTTAAAACTGGTAACCATCAAGACGGATTGCGAGCTTCCGATCGGGCCCAAGGATGCAGTTCTTCCGGATATGTATACGCCGGAAGCCTATGAACTGTGCCGGAAACTGGAGTTTAAAGTGTTCCTCAGCCGATTTGATCAGGTGCCGAAGACGGATACGAAAGAGTATTCGTATCGTTTTGTAAAGGACGAATCCGAAGCAAAACAGATCCTGCAAAATTGTGCGGAACAGGAAACAACGGCACTTCTCGTATACCCCATGACGCAAGGGGATTATCTGCTGAGTATCGCAGGCACGCAGGAGAATGTGATCCTGTTACAGGCCGGATCTTTTACCGAAGGCTTTTTGGATGACGAAGTACGCAATCTATATGAAAAAAGTCATATCGTAACCTTTGATGCAAAGCGTTTGTACGCGGTGTTGTTCGGGGCGGCGTCGAGTGCCGATGCGGCTGCGGAAGAAGCCAAAGAACAGACGCAAATGACATTTGAAGATCTGCTGATGCAGACGGAAAAGCCGCAAACGCAGGAAGTAAAAAAGGAAGCAGCGGAAAATAAGATCGCGGAAGATGTCGTGGCAACGCTGGAGGATCTGTTGCTGGCCGGCTATCTTTTGAATCCGTTGAAAAGCGATACGCAGATCGCGGATCTGGCGAAACAGTACCTGGATCTGCTGGTTACGACCTACGAAGAAAAATTCGGGAAAAAGAGTTATGCGGAGAGTTTTGCTTCTGCAAAAGAAGAATTTGCAAAACTGGCGGCACAGGAAACCGCTCAGTTGCTGCCGCTGCAGGAGGCGGTATTAAAAGCACTGAAGCAGCAGGAAATGTACGAACTCTATCGTAATGTGGAACTGCCGCTTTCGTATGTCCTGTACTGTATGGAGCGGGAAGGAATCCGTGCGGATGCACAGGCGCTGAAAGTATACGGAAACGAGCTGGCGGAACAGATCACGGTATTGGAAAAGAAGATTTATGAAGCGGCCGGAGAAGTATTTAACATCAATTCACCTAAACAGCTGGCGGAGATCCTCTTTGAAAAGATGAAACTGCCCGGCGGCAAAAAGACCAAGACGGGGTATTCCACCTCGGCCGAAGTGCTGGAAAAACTGGCACCGGATGTTCCGTTTGTACGCGATGTGCTGGAATATCGTACCTATGCAAAACTGAAGTCCACCTATGCGGACGGGCTGGCTGCGTTTATCGCAAAAGACGGAAGGATCCATACCAAATTTAACCAGGCGATCACGGCCACCGGACGGCTCAGTTCCACGGATCCGAATCTGCAGAACATCCCGATGCGTACGGAACTGGGACGAAAGATCCGTAAAGTATTTACGCCAAAGGACGGTTGTGTGTTTGCCGATGCGGATTATTCCCAGATCGAATTGCGCATCCTGGCATCGATGGCAGGGGATAAAGAACTGATCGAAGCCTACAAGGGCGGCAAGGACATTCACCGTATCACGGCATCCAAGGTATTCGGCGTACCCTTCGAAGAAGTGACGGATCTGCAGAGAAGAAATGCCAAGGCGGTTAATTTCGGTATCGTATACGGTATCTCGAGTTTTGGATTGAGCCAGGACCTGTCCATCTCCAAGGGGGAGGCAAAAGAATATATCGAACAGTATTTTGCAACCTATCCGGGGATCAAGTTCTTTTTGGAAAAATGCAAACGGGAAGCAAAGGAGAAGGGCTATTCCGTTACCTTTTTCGGACGCAGAAGACCCATACCGGAATTAAAGAGCAGCAACTTTATGCAAAGAGCATTCGGAGAACGTGTGGCTATGAACGCACCGATCCAGGGAACGGCGGCGGATATCATGAAGATCGCCATGGTGCGTGTCTTTGACCGGCTGGTAAAGGAAGGCTTAAAATCCAGGCTGTTACTGCAGATCCACGATGAACTGCTGATCGAGACGGTAAAAGAGGAAGAACAACAGGTGCTGACCATTATGCGCGAGGAAATGATGGGCGCGGCAGATTTCCCGGTTGCCCTGGAAGTGGATGCCCATACCGGCACGGACTGGTATGAGGCCAAATAAACGGATCCGGAGAGGAATGTTATGCATACCATAGGAATTACCGGCGGTGTGGGTGCCGGAAAATCAACCATATTAAATTATCTGAAGGAACAGTATCACGCATACCTGATCGTGGCGGATGAACTGGCAAAAGAACTGGAACTGCCGGGGCATCCCTGCTATGACAAACTGGTAGAAGCATTCGGCACGGATATATTGGATGCCGAAGGTTTCATAGATAAAAAGGCTTTTGCGGGGGTGATCTTTTCCGACCCGGAAAGTCTTCGGATTGCCAACAGTATCATCCATCCGGAGGTCAAAGAGGAGATCTTAAAACGACTGCATGAGCAGGAAGAAGCAGGAACGGAACTCTTCGTTTTGGAAGCGGCTCTTTTGATCGAAGAAAAATATGATGAAATTTTGGATGAATTGTGGTATATCTATACAGACGACGCGGTACGAAGCGAACGGTTGAAGGAAAGCAGGGGGTATACGGACGAAAAGATCCGGAGTATTATGCAACAGCAGCTTTCTGATGAAGAGTTTCGCAGACACTGCAAGGTCGTCATCGACAACAGTAAACGCCCGGAGGACACGTTTGTACAGATCGATAAGGTGCTTGGCTGAGCACGCGGTGCTACCGGGGAAAAAGGAGGAAAACAAATGGCAAAAGGAATGAAGGAGTTTTTGAAGAAGAAGGATATTGAGATATCCTTGAAACGCTACGGCATCGATGCACTCGGTGCGATGGCACAGGGTCTGTTCTGTTCCCTGCTCATCGGTACCATCATCGATACCTTCGGCAAGCAGTTTCATATTCCCTTTTTGACGGATACGGTGGCAACCGTAAAAGATGTGCCGTATACTGTCGGCGGTATTGCATCGGCGATGAGCGGACCCGCTATGGCAGTGGCCATCGGTTATGCATTGAAGTGCCCGCCTCTGGTATTGTTTTCGCTGATCTCTGTTGGTTTTGCTTCCAACGCACTGGGCGGAGCCGGAGGTCCTCTTGCAGTATTGTTTGTTGCAATCCTCGCAGCAGAATTCGGTAAGGCAGTTTCCAAAGAAACCAAAGTAGATATTCTGGTAACACCGTTAGTAACGATCGGTGTCGGTGTTTTCTTCTCCTGGCTGATCGCTCCGACCCTGGGCAACATGGCATCCTATGTCGGTATTCTGATCAACAAGGCAACTTATATGCAGCCGTTCCTGATGGGTATTCTGGTTTCCGTGATTGTCGGTATGGCTTTGACGCTTCCGATCTCTTCCGCGGCCATCTGTGCGGCGCTGGGACTGACCGGTCTTGCCGGTGGTGCGGCAGTTGCAGGATGCTGTGCACAGATGATCGGATTTGCAGTGATCTCTTTCCGGGAGAATCGTTGGGGCGGACTGGTATCGCAGGGTATCGGTACCTCTATGCTGCAGATGCCGAACATCGTTAAGAATCCCCGAATCTGGATCGCACCGACCCTGGCATCCGCGATCACAGGACCGATCGCAACCTGCCTTTTCAAATTGGAAATGAACGGAGCACCGGTATCTTCCGGTATGGGAACATGCGGATTTGTCGGACAGCTGGGCGTATACACCGGATGGCTGAACGATATCGCAAACGGCAATAAGGCAGACATCACCGGTTTTGACTGGTGCGGACTGCTGATGATCTCGTTTGTGCTTCCGGCAGTATTATCTCTGATCATCAATGTAGCCTTAAGAAAGGCCGGCTGGGTAAAAGACGGCGATATGAAACTGGGCTGAGAACAAGCGAAGGTCGCCGATTCTACCTCATCCGGCCTGCGGCGAACAGTCCTGCAAAACTCGCAAGCTCGTTAAGCAGGAACCGGTTTTCCGCTCAAGGAGAAGAAAAGGAGGAATATGGCGGCCTTTAATTTGTTAGGAAAAAGTATTGCCAATACAGGGGGATTGCATTTATAATAGATATGTTATGTAAATCATTATATAGCACAAGATATGGGGTTTACTTTTATGGCAGAATATAAGGAACAGGGAAATCTGGTATTTGGTCTGGATATTGGTACGAGAAGCATCGTCGGTACGGTAGGTTACCGGGAAGGCGATGTTTTTACCGTATTGGGGCAGGAGATCAAGGAGCATGAGACCAGAGCGATGCTGGACGGACAGATCCACGACATCAATCAGGTGGGAAATACCATTCTGCAGGTCAAGAAGGCGCTGGAGAAAAAACTGGAGATCAAACTGAATAATGTTTGTATTGCTGCCGCAGGTCGTGTGCTGGAGACGGTGGAAGTCAATACCACATGGGAATTGGATAAAGAAAAAGTGATCACGCCAGAGGATGTCGCACATCTGACATCGATGGGTATCGAAAAAGCATACAGCCAGTTTCAGGCACAGAATACCTCCGATCTGCATTTTTATTGCGTCGGCAATTCTATCGTTCGTTATTATCTGAACGGTTATCAGATCGGTAATCTGGACAATCACAAGGCAAGGAGCATCGGGGCGGATATGATCGCGACCTTCCTGCCGGATGATGTTGTGGACGGATTATACAGGGCAGTTGAGCAGGCCGGGCTTCGGGTTGTAAATATGACCCTCGAGCCGATCGCGGCCATTTCGGTTGCGATCCCGGAGATGTATCGTATGTTAAATATCGGTCTGGTGGACGTAGGTGCCGGAACTTCCGATATCTGCATCACAAAGGACGGCTGTATCGTGGCTTACGGCATGATACCGTGTGCCGGTGATTTTCTGACCGAAACCATTGCAAGAGCATGTCTTGTGGATTTTAATACCGCGGAGCAGATCAAGAGGGGAATCGAAGATCAGGAAACGGTAGAATATAAGGATATTATGGGATTGCCGCAGTCTGTGACAAGAGAAGCGGTTCTGGAGATGCTGGATGCGGATCTGGACGAGATGACCGGACGGGTGGCAGATAAATTTAAGGAACTGAACGGCGGCAAGCCGGTGAGCGCGGTCTTTGTTGTCGGCGGCGGCGGTCGTATCGAGGGATATACCAAAAAACTTTCCGCACATCTGGGGATCGTTGCGGAACGTGTGGCGGTACGCGGGGAAGAAGTCATGCAGAAGATCCGCTTTAAGGATGAGGATGTCCGCAAGGATTCGCTGATGATCACCCCGATCGGTATCTGCCTGAATTATTACGAACAGAGCAATAACTTTATCTATGTTACGTTTAATGACGAGCATATCAAGATCTATGACAGCGGCAATCTGGCGGTCGTAGATGCCGCAATGCACGCAAACTTCCCGAATGAAGGACTGTTTCCGCAGCGCGGCAAGGAGATCAATTATACGATCAACGGTCGCAAGACCTTTAAGCGCGGTCATTTGGGCGAAGCGGCAAAAATCACGGTGAATGGAGAGGAAGCGGATATGCATTCGCCGATCCGTGCAAACGATGTGATCCGTGTGGAAGAATCTACCGTGGGCGAGGCGGCAAAAGTGAAGATCTCGGATCTGCCGGAATTCAAGTCGATGATCGTGATCAAAGCCAACGACAGCCGTATTCTGTTGCCGAAGGTGGCCTATGTGAACGGCGAGATCAAAACCGGGTATTACGAGATTCAGGAAAATGACGATATCGTGATGCAGGATTATTATACCGTGCGTCAGGTACTGGAATTTATGGATGTGGTGCCGGAAGAAGGCACGCAGATCACGGTGAACAATGAGCCTGCGGATGAAGATACGAAAGTATATGAAAACTTTACGATCCGCTGGGGAAGCAAATCGCCGAAGGTGACCAAACGCAAGACGACCGGCAAAAAGGCGGCAGGCAAAGTGAAAGCCGAAGATGCGGAAGAGACGGCAGAAGAAAAGCCGGAGGAGAAAGAGATCGCAGACAGTTTTGATGCGCTGCCGGAGGATGACGGTACTTATGTTCCTTCCGGAAAAGAACGGGAGCCGGAAAAGAAAGAAGAGCCGCAAGAGGAAGAGATTGTTAAACCCAAAGCGGTGCCGTATGCGATCAATGTTCGCGTAAACGGAAAGAATATCCATATGCAGGGAAAATCTTCCTATGTTTTTGTGGATGTCTTTGATTATATTGATTTTGATCTGCAGAGTGTGAAGGGATCCAAACTGATCACGGATCTGAACGGACACAAGGCAGAATATATGGAAGAAATCTCAAATGGTGACGAGATCGTGATCAAATGGGAAAAATGATCCTGAAAAGAAACGGATGAGGAGAACAGGATCGGATATGGATGGTGGAAACGAATGAGGATGAAGAGTATCGCCAGCGGGAGCAGCGGTAACGCGATCTATGTAGGGACCGATACGGCGCATGTGCTGGTAGATGCCGGAGTGAGCGGCAAAAAGATCGAAGCGGGTTTGAAGGAACTGGATCTGTCCGGCAATGATCTGGATGGGATTTTGATCACGCACGAGCATGCGGATCATATCGGTGGTCTGGGTGTGCTGCTTCGAAGATATCAGGTCCCGGTGTATGCAACCCGGGGAACCATCGAGGCAATGAAAAAATGCAGCAGTCTCGGAAAAGTCGATTGGGAACTGTTTACACCGATCGATCGGGATGAAGATTTTTCCGTAAAGGATCTGACAATTACACCGCTTAGGATCTCGCATGATGCGGCAGAGCCGGTTGCATACCGCTTTAAATACGGCAATGTCCGTACGGCGGTGGTAACGGATCTCGGAGAATATGACGACTATATCATCGGAAATCTGCAGGGATTGTCCGCGGTATATCTGGAAGCAAATCATGACATCCGTATGCTGCAGCTGGGACGGTATCCGTATCAGTTGAAACAGCGTATCCTCGGGAAGAAAGGACATCTGTCCAACGAGGCGGCGGGACGATTGCTGACCGCATTGCTTCATGACAATATGAAACGGATCTTTTTGAGCCATTTAAGTCATGAAAACAATCTGCCGGAACTGGCGTACGAAGCGGTTCGTATGGAAGTGGAGATGTCGGATACCGCCTGGCACGGCGACGATTTTCGGATCGATATCGCAAGACGGGATTGTCCGTCGGAATGTATTGCATTATAAAGATTTAGGAGAATAAAGAAATGAAAAAGACAATCATCACAGTTGTAGGAAAAGATACGGTAGGTATCATTGCAAAGGTTTGTACTTACCTGGCAAATAACCGCATCAACATCATGGACATTTCACAGACTATTGTGCAGGAGTATTTCAATATGATGATGATCGTGGATCTGGGAACTGCAGAGAAGCCGTTTGATACGATCTCGGACGAACTGGCGCAGATCGGTGAAGAGATCGGCGTGATCGTAAAATGCCAGAGAGAAGAGATCTTTAACTCGATGCACAGAATCTGAGCGATCGAAAAAAGAATTATAAATATTCAATAACAGAGGAAGAAAGTCATGATCAATATACATGAGGTTGTTGAAACCAACCAGATGATCGAAAAAGAGAATCTGGATGTACGTACTATCACACTGGGTATCAGTCTGCTGGACTGCATCGATTCGGATCTGGAAACATTAAAGAAAAAAATCTATGACAAGATCACCACGGTTGCCAAAGATCTGGTACATACCGGTAAGGAGATCGAGAAGAAATATGCGATCCCTATCGTAAACAAGCGTATCTCCGTTACTCCGATCGCATTGATCGGCGGGGCTGCGTGCAAACAGCCGTCGGATTTTGTACAGATCGCAGAGACGCTGGATGCGGCTGCCAAGACGGTAGGCGTGAATTTCCTGGGCGGATATTCCGCGCTGGTATCGAAGGGAATGACCACGGCCGATGAGATGCTGATCCGTTCCATTCCCCAGGCATTGGCGAATACGGACCGTGTTTGCTCTTCGGTCAATCTCGGTTCTACCAAAACCGGTATCAATATGGATGCCGTGCGTCTGCTGGGACAGATCGTAAAAGAAACTGCGGAAGCAACGAAGGAAAGAGATTCGCTCGGTTGTGCGAAACTGGTTGTATTCTGTAACGCACCGGATGACAATCCGTTCATGGCAGGTGCTTTCCACGGTGTAACGGAAGCGGATGCCATCATCAATGTCGGCGTTTCCGGACCGGGTGTTGTGAAGACCGCATTGGAAGCCGTTCGCGGCGAGAGTTTTGAAGTATTGTGCGAGACCATCAAAAAGACCGCATTTAAGGTAACCCGTGTAGGCCAGCTGGTAGCCAAAGAAGCTTCCAAGATGCTGGGTGTGCCCTTTGGTATCATCGATCTGAGTCTGGCTCCGACCCCGGCGGTTGGCGACAGCGTGGCAGATATCTTAAAAGAGATCGGCCTGGAGCAGCCGGGAGCACCGGGAACGACCGCGGCACTGGCTCTGTTGAACGATCAGGTCAAGAAAGGCGGTGTCATGGCATCGTCCTATGTCGGCGGCCTGAGCGGTGCATTTATTCCGGTCAGCGAGGATCAGGGTATGATCGAAGCTGTGGAAAAAGGTGCACTGACACTGGAAAAACTGGAAGCAATGACCTGCGTATGTTCGGTAGGTCTGGATATGATCGCGGTTCCGGGCGATACCAAGGCGAGCACGATCTCCGGTATCATTGCAGATGAGATGGCACTTGGTATGGTGAACCAGAAGACTACGGCAGTACGTATCATTCCGGCCATCGGAAAAGGTCTGGGAGATAAAGTGGAATTCGGCGGTCTGCTGGGATATGCACCGATCATGCCGGTTAATCCCTTTGGCTGCGATGCCTTTGTAGAACGCAAGGGAAGAATTCCTGCGCCGATCCACAGCTTTAAGAACTGATCCGTTGATGTACATAATCTTTCCCAAACGTATCAAGGGAAAGGCAGGAGAATCCGTCGGATGCGAAAAGATCAATCACCGAAAAAAACAAATCTGGTGATCGCCGGTGCGTGCAGCGCACTGGCTTTTTCGCTTGCAGGCTGTGAGATGCCGGATCCGGCAGATATGACGGCCAGCGAGAACCGGGTGAATGTAGAACATAACGGGGAAACACCGGCATGGCTGCAGGAACGCATCGACGCGGCGGCAACACCGAGTCCGACCACACCGATGGAGATCGTGGTCTATTCGGACGAATCGAAATATCCGTATGGGGTAACACCGACACCATGGTTTCAGGATCCCATCCCTACGGCAACGCCGACCCCGGCGGTGATCATCAATACACCGACACCGACCGAACGTCCGACCACGCCGACGCCGACACCCCCGGCAACACCCACACCGGAAGCAACGGCAACGCCGACACCTACGGCAACACCGACTTCCACACCGACACCGACGCCGACCAAGGCAGACGGCAAGAAGGAATATGCGGACGAAAAGGCGCTGGAAGAGGCGCTGAAATCAAGCCAGAATCAGGTGGGCGCGATCGTTACCTTTACGGTACGCGATTACAGCAATAACGATACCCTCGGATATATTTTGGGCGCCGGAGAAAAACTGAACTTTGTATCTTCGGAAAAACCGCCTGTAAATGTGGGGGATAAGTTTACGGTGGAGATCAAGAGCATCAAAGTGATCTCGAGTGAGTACTATATCACTTATGAGAAATATGATGCAAATAAAAAATAATGTTTTATAGGAATTGAGAGAAAGAATTGCATTTTATAGGATAATGGGACTGCGGCGGTATTCGGAAACGATGCCGCCGTTTTTGGATGCGATCTTGGCATAAAGTGTGGACGCAAAGATATCCTGTTCCAGCAGGGAACAGGCCACCGGAGAAAGGATGGTGCGGGCATCGGCCGGTTTGGAAAGGAGCGGACGATCGGCGTTTTCCTTGACAGCGTGCAACAGATCCGAGGCATCCTTTCGCAGACCGAGGATACGCAGGTAAGGGCAGTATTCATAGAGATCGGTTAATTGTGAAACCTGCTCTTTGGTGATGCCTAAAAGAATGTGCAACAGGGCGCGGCTCAAATGACTGTAGGCGATGTCTTTGCTTTTCAACAACTGCAGGAAAGATAAGAGATCGGAGTAGTCGCCCAGCTTCGCACGGATCTTTTGGGACAGTGCATCGAATACATCAAAATAGGCAGTGTAGCCGTTAGCCTGTTCGCGCAGAAGTGCATAAAAAAGCAGGTCGGAATAGTACTCCGGGAACATCAGGCGATGGTCATAGCAGTAGTTCGTCAGTGCATCATTTGCGTAAGAGGGCATATAGGACTGCGCACTTTCCGGGGAATCTTCATTGTCATGCAAAAGTCGGCGCAGACCGGAAGCACTGGCGTATTCCTGTGTCAGATCGGTATCATGGTAGGAAGCGCCCTGTCTTGCAATCGTATGTACGCAAACACGGGAAGTAAAAAAGTCCAGCGCTTTTACATATTCCGCAGCCAGCAGGTCATTGGGAGATAAGCGATCTTCCATGGCAATGTGGCGTCCGCTGTGATCGGAAGCGGTATCGGTAAGACTGTCGGTTTGCGCCTGCAATGCCGAAATGTCTCCGCATTCGCTGCCGAATAACAAAGCATCTACGACGCCGGTATGCAAAAGAGCAGAGACTCCGCCGCGGGCAAAATACTGTGCGCTGCCGGTCGCCAAGGCAACCGGGAGTTCCAGAACCAGATCGGCACCGGCATGCAACACACAATCCGTCCGGGCGTATTTGTCCATGATCGCCGGTTCCCCCCGTTGCACATGGTCGCCGCTTAGAACGACAATAACATGATCCGCGCCAAACTGTTCTTTTGCCGCGGTGATGATGTGTTCATGTCCGTTGTGGAATGGGTTGCATTCCATGATGATCCCAATGGTTTTCATAGGCTCTATTCTAGCAAATCGTTTACATAATGACTAGTCATAAGTGTGAAATTTTGGTAAGATGATAATTGTTCGTGAAAAAATGTAAGGAAAGGTTTTGGGAGTGAAAGAAGAACAACAGCAGGCGAAGAGCGGCAAACATATCCGGGAAATGATCCTTCTCGTCCTCTATGTAGTACTTTCTTTGTGGTCGATCTTTTATTATTTTTGGTGTCTGAACGGAACCGGACTGTCGATGATCTGGTTGTGGCTGTGCATTGCCGCATTTGGCGCATTCCGAAGTGTGTTGTTATT
>CAMJAP010000095.1 GCA_946403625.1 uncultured Lachnospiraceae bacterium | reverse complement strand
CATCAGTTCGCGCTTACGGGCACTGATCTCATAGAGATTACGCTCGAAATCGCGGCGATTCTTGGTGACCATATCCGAAAGGATGAGTCCCGCGAAGAATGCCTGCAGGGCGCCGAGGGCGATGAAACCGCTGACGACCAGAGTCGGCATGTTCTCAACCAGGTGACTGTTTAAGAAACGAGCAAAGACCCACAAAAACATCACCGCTGCCACCAATAGCATGACCGCCGCCAATGCCGAAAAGAACTGGAGCGGCTTATAATTTTTATACAGTTTTACAATCGTGGTCAGCACCTTGGCACCGTCGGTGTAGGTGTTGAGTTTGGATTCGCTGCCCTCCGGACGGTTGCGGAATTCCACCGGTACATTTACGATCACCATCTGGTTGAAAACCGCGTGGATCGTCATCTCCGTTTCGATCTCAAAACCGCGGCTCAGCACCGGATAACTCTTCACGAACTCATAGGACATGGCACGATAGCCGGTCATGATATCTTTGATATCACATCTGAAGAGTTTGTTGATCGTGGAGCGCACGATCGAATTGCCGAAGTTGTGGAACGGCCGTTTATTCTCCGTAAAATAGGTGGAAGACAGACGATCCCCGACCACCATATCCGCCTGATGTTCCAATACCTGCTCTGCCATCTGTGCTGCAAATTCCAGCGGATAGGTATCGTCACCGTCGATCATGATATAGCAAAGAGCATCGATCTCGCGGAACATCCTGCGGATCACATAGCCTTTGCCCTGACGCGGCTCAAAGCGTACGATGGCACCGGCTTCCTGTGCCAGTTCTGCGGTACGGTCCGTGGAATTATTGTCATAGACATAGACTACCGCTTCCGGCAGAGCTTCCTTTGCATCTTTTACTACTTTTGCTACGGTCTGTTCCTCGTTGTAGCAAGGAACCAATACTGCGATCTTATCCAAAGCTGTTCTCCTGATAATTATAGATCCGCCCTTCGGGCATCACCGAGCATGCATTTGTTTCTTTTATTTTTCGTTCTGCTCTTTCACATATTTCAGAAATTCATCGTAATCACGGATGTAGTCGTTTTCGTCGTAGAGCTTTGAGGCGAATACGATCAGCACCGCATGTTCCGAAAACTCCGACATCTCCCGCCAGATGTTGTTGGAAACATACAATCCGTCACAGGGATCGTCCAGCACCACCGTCTTGCGCTCGGTGCCGTCATCCAGAGTGATCTTGACCGAGCCGTGCACGCACACCAGCACCTGTTCTAAGGATTTGTGTGCATGATGGCCGCGAACCACACCCTGTGCGGTATCGACGATATAATAAACTCTTTTGATCTCGAAGGGAATATCTTTCTTTTCCTCTACCGCAACCAGATGCCCGCGATAGTCCCCATGCATCTGCAGCGGATATTTGATTATTTCCATGTTTTTGCTCCTATATTTTTTTACTAGACCCTCATCCGGCGCTTCGCGCCACCTTCCCCCTGAAAGGGGGAAGGCAGGTTTTATCGGTTATCCCGCGCTTTCTTGTCCTGCTCCAAAAAGCAGATGGTCTTCGCATCCAGGCCCACCGGGGATTCCAGCAGTTTGTCGCGAAACCGTTCGATATCATTCAACACCATCGGATGGATCTTTCCCGTAGATACTCCGCCGATGCCGTGTTCCACTACCGCAAGCGGAGTAAATCCGATGCGCACGCCCAACTGTAACAGTTTCACAAAATAGGTGTAATCTTCCACCAGGCGATATTCCGTATTGTGCAGTCCGTATTCTTCAAAAACCGCCTTGCTGCAAAAGGTACAACATCCGCTCAACAGATTGCGCTTACGAATCATATAGTTAAGTAGCCATCCGGGTGCAAAGCGCAATGCCGCTCCCAGCCATCTGGGTGGGCGCACCTTTCGCCGGCCATCCGGATAAACATCCACACGCCTGCAGGCCAGTACCTTTTCCTGTCCCGCTTCCATCCGCGCTACAACCTTGGATACGGTATCCGCACTGCAGAAACGGTCTCCGGAACAGCAACTGATGTAGTATTTCCCTTTGGACAGGCCGATCACCTTATTGATATGTGCAACCGTCCCGAGGTTTTCTTCATTATGATTGATCCGCACATTCGCAAACCGCTCCCGCAACGACTCGGCATATCGTTCCATCAATGCCGCATCATACTCCCGCGAGCAGTCATCGCTCAGGATCACTTCCAGCGCATCGTAATCCTGCGCCTTCACGGAAGCCACCGTCTCTTCCAACTCTTTTGCATTGTTGTAGATCAGGATCCAGATTGTAACCAAAGGCTTCATCGTTACTGGTCTCCGCCCTTCTTTTCCTCATTCAGATCCTTTACAAAAGTCTCGTCCTTTGCCGGTTCTCTCAATTCTTCCTCGCGTACCTCTTCCACCTTGGCCTGCGCCGCTTCCTGCCATACTTTCATATCCGTATTGTCATAGGTCAGTTTGCGCACATGATACTGCACATCTTCGATCAGCTTGCGGTTGGCCGACATAACATCCGCCAGCATACCGATGACAAAGGTGACAAATCCCAAGATGATCAGGGTACACGCCAGGATCAGGGATTGCACATGTCCGGCGTTTTTTCCGTTAAAGTAAAAGAACAAAAAGCGAATACCGATCCCCGTACCGATCAAAAACGGGATCATACCCATGATCGTAAGTACCGCCAGCGAACGATACATCAATAGCGCACGCAGGATGGTCAGCATGGATTTTTTCACATAACCGCCCATACTGGAAAACAGCCTGGATTTGCGCAGTTCCGGATTGGTACGGATGGGCACCGAAGTGATCGCCATTTTGTTCCGCCCCGCCTGTACAATGGTCTCCAGCGTGTAAGTATACTCATTCACAACATTGATATGCATCGCCGCTTCTCTGGAAAATGCACGGAAGCCGGACGGCGCATCCGGAATACCGGTCTTGGATGCCTTGCGCACCACCCAGCTGCCGAAATGCTGCAATTTCTTCTTGAGCCACGAAAAATGCGGTGTCTCATCGATCGGTCGCTCACCGATCACAATATCCGCCTTACCTTCCAGGATCGGTTGTACCAGTTTGGCGATATCCTCACCGCAATACTGGTTGTCCGCATCGGTATTCACGATGATATCCGCTCCGTAGGAAAGGCAGGCTTCGATACCGGCCATAAAACCTTTGGCCAGACCTTTGTTTCTCGTAAAGCTGACAACATGGTGCACGCCCCAGTTCATGGCCACTTCAATGGTCTTGTCCGTGCTGCCGTCATCTATGATCAGATATTCGATCTCATCGATCCCGTCAATATGTTTCGGCAGATCATTCAACGCGATCTCCAGTGTATCCGCCTCATTCAGACAGGGAATCTGTATGATCAGTTTCATTGGATTTTTTCTCCTTCCTCCATCACCATAAGTACCACCGGCGTTTCCAAAAGCGTCGCTTCCTTCGGATAAGGCAATAGCGGCCGCTGATCTCCCAGATACCAGTCATAGACCGATCCGTGGATGGTTCCGCGATAGATCACATCCCATCCCTTTTCCTCTGCTTCGGATACGACATCTCCCATATCATAACTGAGCAAAAATACACGCTGGTATCTGCCGCTGTAATCTCTCATCTGCCGTTTGATCTGCACATCATTCAAAAAGTAGACATCCGCACCGGAGATGGCCTTGATCGGCAGTGTAAAAACACGCTGGCTCCGATACCCCTGCTCATTGATCAGCACGCAGTCATATTCCCCGATGCACGAAGTAACGCTTTCGATCACCTCGTATTCCGCATAGGTCATATCTTTTTCCGTATACAGCACCCGGCTCGTCAAAACCGTAAGGCCGATCAGCACCGCCCCGGCCGGGAGCAACACCTTTCCCGGCTTTTTATGCAGCATATACCCTGCCACAACGATCGGCAGGAAAATAAACGGCGTCAAATATCTTGCATAATAGAAATAATAATATATCAGTACCCACAAAAAACCGCAATACATCCATACGATATAGTACAGGGACAATACCAGTGTCACATACCGGCGGTCTTTAAACCACTGCATTCCGCGTTTCGCTGTTGCAACGAACGAGATCGGCAACATGATAAATCCCGTCATCACCACATATCCGTAGATAAAGAAGAACGGAAAATATTTCGGTTCATCCCGGCGCTGCCAGAACTTGTAAAGGAAGTAAACCAGTGTCAGGCATCCCAATACCGTCAGTACCTTTTTTGCCACACTGCCGGCCTTTTTGTTTCGTCCCAACTTGCGGATCCGCTCCGGCAGCCGAAGCTTAGCGCCGAATACCAGCAACAAAACGCACAGCACCATACAGAGAATCGATACTGCCCAGATCACGCACTCCAGATTCTGTTCGGTCAGGAGACCTTTCGTCTTTCCGAACAGCTGTGCAAAATTGGAGATCGTATACACTTCTGCCGTATGCTTCATCATCGAAAATCCGCACGCATACCCCGGAAGCACACACAACAGTGCCCACAAAAATCCGCGTTTGCCCGAATACAGATACTGTACCAGATACAGGATCACGATAAGCGGCATCAATACGGTGATCAGAATATGCAACATGCAGATCCCCAAAATCGGCAGTGCAGAGAAAAGCGGATGCTGCTCGCGATCTTCCTCTGTCAGGCACACAAACCACTGTGTAACAAAGGCCGCCAAAACAATCTCGGTTAGTGTATTCTGCGCGCTCCACAAAAAGATGGGAGACACCGCATAGAGCGCCGTCGCCGGCAGCGTAAATGCTTTTCGAAAATGCAGATTTCGCAGGATCAGCCACACATTTCCGATCGACAGCAGGTAACATACACACAGGACGCCGGACATATTACGCATTCCAAACAGCCTGCCCCACAGTGCCAACAGCGCCGGAAAGGTTCCCAGACCATGCAATACTCCGGACAGTTCCTCCGGCTTGTCTACATCCTTATCCACATTCAGGTACAGACCTTCCAGATCCCGGATCTCCTGTACATACTGGAATCGCTCCCATTTAATGTACAGATTGTCATATTCCGGAAACTCGATCACATCCTCGTAACGATCGTTCATATAGTACATCGCACGGATCTGATACAGTCCTTCATCCTGCCCGGTTCCGAAAAAATCCGCCCGATGCGAATTGCACAAGAATCCCGCGATCACCAATAACAGCACCAGTGGCAGATACCGTCCTGCCTGCAGCTCCAGATGCGGCAATTTCCGCCGGTTTATGACAAAGAGTCCCACGCTGAGTGCCAGCCCCGGCAATACACTGAGCCCGGTAGCCCTTTCGATCGTATAGCCCCCTGCCCAAAACAGCAGGCCGGATACCAAAACATAAAACGACAGATAACTGCTCCCCCCCAGCAGCAGTACCTTTCCGAGTTCCGCTTTTTTGCAGACCAGTGCCACCATCAGACAACTGATTGCCACACCGGCCAAAAACAAAAACATCAACATAAACGATCAATTCCCCGTAGCGATCTCCCGATAGATCTCTTCCAGACCGCCTAACATGGTTTCCTTCGTAAATTTTTTCTCCGGTACTTGCCGAAATGCCCGCGGATCCTCCCGGATCACCGCTGCCAGCCTTCCTGCCAGATGCGACGCATTCCGGTTATGAAAGGACCTGCATCGCCCGTATGCCACCTCCGGCAGGGAACCGCCATCACTGTAGATGAGCGGGGTGCCGATCTGACATGCCTCCAGCGCACTGTACCCGAAACCTTCCGTCAAAGACGGCACCACTACGCAGTCCGCCTGTGCGATACACGCCGCCAACTCTTCTCTGGCGACGGATTCCCGAATAAGAACGATATCTTCGAGTCCCCATTTTTCGATGGTTTCCAAAAATTCTTTCCGCGGCTTTTCCGGTTCTTTTCCCAGCAGAAAGCAGAACCGTACCCCGGACAGATCGATCCCCCGCTGCTGCAGGTACCGGATCGCCTGCGCATAGACATGCACTCCTTTGGTCTTACCCGGGCGCCCATAGTACAAAAAGACTTTTTCGTCTCCGATCCCGAAATATTCCCGCAGGGAAAATCCGGAATCCTCCGGATGTTCTGTCCGGCCCATTTCGTTGGCCAGATACACCCTGCGCACATCCCGTTTGCCGATATAGGTCCGAAAATCCTGTTTCGTAGCCTCCGAGATCGCGTGATATACATCAAATTTCTGCCGGCAGGAAACCTGTTCCACCATATAATAGATCAGTGCCCTGTAAAAAACATCCGACCAGAACCACTTTTTCCCACGCACCTCATATACCGTCAGTACCGAGGGTTTATGGTATTTCTTTGCCAATGCGCTCACCACCGGCGCCGTCGTAAAGATGGATGTATGTACGACATCACACCAACGGATATGTTTCTCTATATCCTTTTTCCGCGGAAACGGATGTCCGAACATGGATTTCCACGGGCAGTACCACACATCGATCCCGTCTATCACCTTATGACCGGTATGTTCATAATCGACCAATTCCGCAACGACACGCACATCATGCCCCCGTTCCGTCAAACCTCTGGCCAGATCATAAAACATCGTTTCCCCGCCGCCCACATAGGGATAAAAATGCGGCAGGATGATCGCTATTTTCATACTTTCTCCTCAAGTTTCGTCGGTGTAATGCTGCCGTTCTCCACCTTATACAAAAGGTCACAATTTTCGATCGTCTTTAGGCGATGGGCGATAATGACCAGGGTTTTGCGTCCTTTCAGTGCATTGATCGCATCCATGATCGCCGCCTCGGTATCATTATCGAGTGCCGAAGTCGCCTCGTCAAACACCAGCAGCTCCGGATCGTGATACAGCGCTCTGGCAATACCGATCCTTTGTCTCTGCCCACCGGACAAACGCACGCCGCGGTCCCCGATCTCGGTATCCAGCCCTTCCGGAAGGCTGCGGACAAACTCCTCCATCTGCGCTTCCTTTAAGACTTCCCAGATGCGGTTCTCGTTGATCTCGTCTTCCGCTACACCAAATGCCACATTGGCGCGGATCGTCGTATCCAGCATATAGATATTCTGCGCAATATAACCGATGTTGGAAAGCCACGCAGCATCATTGCCCTGTATCTCTCTGCCATCCACCAGAATACGGCCTTCCTGCGGTGTGAGCAGCCCCAGCAAAATGTCGATCACCGTCGTCTTGCCGGCCCCGGAAGCGCCGATCACGCCCACGCTGTCCCCGATGGGAATGGACATCTGTGCTTTTTGAAAGATCTGCTTTTCCGAATTAGGATAATGGAAACAGATATCCTCCAGCCGGATCTCTTGGTCCAGATGCATCCGCTCTGTTTTTTCCGTCTTTTCCACTGCCTTGAGCCCTGCAATGTTTAAGTTATCGCAGACAAAATTCAAAGAAGTCTCATAGTAAGCGATCGTCGATAAATGCGTGGAAATACGGTTAACGCTGGGCATCAGTCGTATCGATGCCAGTCCGAAGGCCATCAGCTGCGGTAGCATCGAACCCAGATCTCCGCCGCTTACCACCGTAAACAGCATATATCCCAGCATACCCGCAACACAGACGGTCTCGATCGCCAGTCGCGGCGCATTGTTAAACACCGCATACTTACGCGATACCCCGGCCAGTTTGGTGTAGGAATCTTCAAACTCTTCCAGGAAATAGCCTTCTTTTGCCGCTACCTTCACATCCTTGATGCCAAACACCGCCTGCTGCATCCACTTCATGGTGCGCACTTCCTGTTTCATCCGCTTCTGCCCCAGATTGCCCAGGCGCGGTTTCAATACCAGCACGATAAAGAGCAACATCACCGCCATCAGCACCGCGATACTCAGTGTCATCTTAAAATCCACGATCAACAAAAGCAGGCAAAGACACGCCGATACCGCGATCTCGGTCAGCAGTTTCATCACTTCCTGCAGCAGTTCAAATACATGCGGAATATCCTTGTTGATCGTCTGAAAGATGGCATTGACATCCGCATTCAGATAAAAACTGTACGGGCGGTTTAAATAATCCGACATCAGTCGTACCGAAGTGCCTGCCTCGGTCCTGGTCACAAACTTGGCCTGCACATCGTAAAGCAGCAGCATATACAGGTTCTTGATCACAAAGACCGCAATCGTACCCACCAGCAGGAGTTTTACAAAACTGCCCTGCTCGATCGTCCCGATCCCCAAAATGCCGAAAACACGGAGCACATCAGGATTATTTAAGATTGTTTCCGGATTGACCACCGCCGACATCAGCGGAATGATGATTCCTACGCCAAGGGTCTCCAAAAGCGCACTGAAGAAGATCAGTACACACAAAAATACCACCCTTTGCTTCTGTTTTTTATTTAATAACTGATTCAGCCTGCGATATACGTTCATTACATCTGTCCCTGGCCCCGGCTTTTTCCGTCAGGGCACACTTTACATAAGTATAGCAAGTATACCACATTTTTCCGATTTTGCATAATATTTTCGTGTGTGTTATAATGGGGAGCGTTATGGAGAAAGAACTGAAGGATCTGATACAATCCGATATCAAACGCTGTTATGACCTGCCGCTGTCCGCAAAGGACCGGTTCTTTTTTCCGTTGCAGATGAAATATCTGGTATTGTGGCGCAAAACCGCCTGGTATCGCAAAAAGGGCGGCCTGCTCGGCAAGCTTTATGCCCTGCGCCTGGAAAAGCTCACGGAACGCACCCATATCCTGATCCCGCCGGAAGTATCTGCCGGTCCCGGGCTGTATATCGGCCATCTGGGGCGTGTGATCCTGCATCCGGATGTTGTTTTGGGGCGCAATGTCAATCTGTCGACCGGTATCACCATCGGCCAGGCCAACCGCGGCTCCAAAAAAGGCACTCCCGTGATCGGAGATGATGTCTGGATCGGTACGAATGCCGTTATCGTCGGCAATATCCGCATCGGCAACGATGTGATGATCGCCCCCGGTGCCTATGTGAACACCGATGTCCCCGATCATTCCATCGTGATCGGTAACCCGGCCGTGATCCACCACAGCGACCACGCAACAAAGGACTACATCAACCGCCGTGTTTAATGATATTCAAAGACCGTAAGCCGTGTGGTATCTTCCAACTCGACTCTCTCATACTCCGTTCCGAAGTAATCCAAAAAATCCTTATCCGCCATCACATAGATCCTGCGAACGCCCTCTGCGGCATATCGCGCAAACAGATCATCCATGACCGAATCCCTGGTATAATAGATCTCTTTTTGAATACCGCCCTGCCTTCGGATATAAAAATCCCCCCAGCCATAGGTACAGTAATCCCCGATCGCATCATAGCTGAGTGCGACGATCCGTACATCCGCATTCTCCGCATCCCCCTGCGCTATAATGTATTCCGCCGACGCCGAAGCATCATGGATCTGACAGATCGTATCATAATGCGCGCGGTAGATATCCTGATACAACGCCGGCACCAGCAGCACCGCCGGAATCAGCCACAGAATCTTCTTTTCTTTGCACAGATCCGCATATTCCCGGATCGCGATCGGAATGGTTAATAGGATCATCGGCAGCACCGCGATAAAATAACGGTTTTCAAACAGACCTCCGCCCCGGCTCAAAAACCGGCTGTATACAAAGATGCCGCCCAAAACGGCTACCGGCGCCAGCAGGATAAAACTCTCCACGCTGAGCCACCGTTTCTTTTTCACCACACCGTACAGCACCAGGATCCACGCCAGCCCGAACACCCCGCACAGCAAGATACTGCCGCCCAAAAGATAGCCCACCGCCTCCGGAACATCCGTCAGTTTGGGACGCGGAATCCAAAAATTATCGCTCGATACCTCCGTGGTGATACGGGTCAACACAAACCAGGGAACAAACAGTGCTCCGGCCGCACCAAACGGGATCAGATACGAAGCCTTCTCTTTCTTCACGGCCACCATCAGTACTGCCCCCGCCCCGAGCATGGCAAACATCAACACGCCGAAATAATGGGAAAAGACCAGCGCAAACAGCGCCAGCTCCGTATATACATAACGATACGCCGTCCTTTTTTCATGCAGGAGCAGTAACAGAAACAGCGCCATGGAACAGCCGAAAAACATCAGCGAATATGCGCGCAACTCCATACCGATGCGGTTCCGCACGGTCGTGGAACAACTGTACATAACCAACAGCACCAGCGCCGGAACATTTCCGTATCTCTTCCGTGTAAATAACGCAAGAAACAAGCCCGCTCCAAAAGTCAGCGCCACGCTTAATAGCAGCAGACAGCCTTCATGCGCCGGCAGGAAATGATAGATCGGCCATAACAACAATGCGTACAACGGCAGATTGCTGGCTTCGTCCGTCAGATAGGTATGCAGCAGATCCGGGATCGTCGTATCTCCGCACACAAAGCCGACCATCGCCATCTCGTCGTACCAGAACTGTTTCACCACACTGCCGTAGATCAGGAAAAACAGAAAGAACCCCGACAGTATCACAAAAGCCGCCCAAAACAGGCGGTTCTTTTGTTTCTCATCGATTCTGATCCGATCACTGCTCCTGGATTTCATTCCGAAAAACCTTCTTCAATGTCTCTTTCATATGCTCCGTGGAATACACTTCTTTTCGAAGCCGCTCATAAGCATCCATATCCCGGAGTTCAAACAGACTCTCGTGCGTCACTTCATTCCAATCGGAAAACCCGATTCCCGGTACCTCATTATTCTCCAATACTTCATGATAACTGATGGGAACCGTATCCAGAAAGACCGCTTCCTGCAAAACTCCGGAAGTCTGGGTCCCGTACTGGCTCGGCCGGTACGGCAGCACCACAAAACGGGCTTTGGCCAGCATTGTAAGATACTCTTCTCCGGTTAGGTTCTCATCCCGAAGGATCACCCGATATCCGGCAGCCTCCCGCAGTTTTTTCAGCCGTTCCTTATCATAGAACCGCCCGGCGATCTGTAACGGGTAGCCGTTTGCGGTAAAGCACTCCACCAGTTCTTCGATCTCTTTTTCCGCCCCCATCGTACCGATGCAGACTGCCGTCTCTTCTTTCGGCAGTTTCCGATATGCCGCATACGCCGCCTCTTCATACGGGTAATCCGGCATAAATACCTGCGGAGCATTCTTGAACCGAAAACGCGGTCCGGAGGAGATCACGCACTTCATCTTCTTTTGCGCTTTCTCAAAAATCTTCTGCTTGATCTTTGCAACCATGCCGCCATGATAACCGTCCAAAAACATTGTCACATAGATCTCTTTTCCATGATTTCCGAACAGTGCAAGGTATAGCATCAGATAAAACTCGGTATTAAAAAACCAGATCTTATCTGCCTTGGTATGCATAAAAACGGAACGGATATTGGCGAACATACGCAGTTTGTTTGCAATCTTGGTAAACAGGCTGTTCCTGCCCTTCATCACGATATGATAGCGCAGGACCTTGGCGCCTTTGGCGCTCTCCGGTGTCGATGCCTTCAGGATACAACGCGGCGCAAAGACTTCTGTTGCAAAATCTTCCTTAATCAGCGCATGATACGCCCCCAGTACTTTGGGCGCATGGCCTACCGCCGTACCTTCCTCATCGCATCTGCCCTGGTACTCTGCCATACAGATCAAAGTTTTTTCCGAACTGTTTTCTCCCATATCGATCGGATCATTCCTTTCAGCAAGTGCCTTTATATCAACCGGTTCCGACAAACTACAGTTTTCTCTTCTGCGCCGTATAGTAACACCGCAGCATCATATGGATCATCGATGGACTCACTCTGGCTACCCGTGCCGCGAGACGGTTCACCTTGCGGCTCTTCTTATCCTTACGGATCCGCTTTGCCAAAAACATAATGTCCTGTTTCAGTCTGGCTCCGAACTTGGTCCCGCTCAGATATAACGGGGTTTCCGAAAGGATCTGACAGCATGCGGAGAAATGTCTCGACAATGCCGCATCATAGCAATCCGGATAATTCTCCCTGACGAATACCAACATCTGCCTGCTGTGCCGATAGTACGCCGGATTTCTCGTTCGCGAGGTCGCATACATCGTACTGCTGCCGCGCTGCAGATAATGATAGGTTGTGTGTTCGCCGTAAACCGTCTTTTGCGCTTTGGCAAAGACACGATAGATCGTGCCCATATCTTCCGCCTCGGTGCCTTCCGGAAAACGCACATCCTCCCACAGTTTCTTATCCATCAGCATGCCCCAGGGAACACTCATAAAATGTTCCTGATACAGCAGTGCCCGTAATCCGTCCGTTCCCTCATAACAATTGCAGGAGAGTGTGTCCGGCATCGTATGCTCCTCTTTCGCCCGTTTTTCCAAATCCCCGGGCCGGCATTTACTATGTCCGCTCTTTACGATCTGCGCTCCGGTCTGCTGCTGCAGCGTCCGCAGATAGGAAAGGTGATCTTCCGTCACGGTGTCATCGCTGTCCACAAAAGTAAGCCATTCTCCCTTTGCCTGTTCGATCCCGTAATTCCGGGCTGCCGCAGCTCCACGGTTTTCCGTATGGAACACGCGCACCTTCGGATGGATCTCGGCATACTCATCGCATAACCGTCCCGAAAAATCCTTCGAACCGTCATCCACCAATATCAGTTCGTAATCCGGATCCGTCTGCGCCAGAATGCTGTCCACGCAATCCATGATGTAATCCTGTGCCTGATACACCGGCACGATGATACTGATCAAATCCACT
>CAMJAP010000094.1 GCA_946403625.1 uncultured Lachnospiraceae bacterium | reverse complement strand
TGATCGCATCCGGTGGTCAGGGAGGTGATGAACCGATCAGCGAAGCCGAATGCATCCGGCACATGCTGGTAGAAGAATTCGGGATTTCCGACGAGCGTATTCGTTTGGAAGACCGGTCGACCTCCACTCAGGAAAATATGAAGTACAGTATGGAGATCATCGGAAACGGGGATGCGAAGGTAGGTATTGTGACCAACGGTTTTCATGAGTTCCGCGCAACATTGATCGCGAAGAAGGAAGGCTTCCGAAACATAAGCAGTGTACCGGCGAGGACATTGTTTCCGATCGGGATCCATTATACCGTGCGGGAATTTTTTGGCGTTGTATCTTTTTTGATTCGGGGACATTAGAGGAACGATTATGATCAAAGTATATATCATCATTTTTTCAATGATCGCGTTTATCGCAGGGCTGGTCTTTGCGGCGATCTTTTTGCGAAAAGCCAAAGGCTCCAAACATTGGTTCAGCATGCTGCTGGTGTATTTTTACGGGCCGATGACGGTCTGGGCGGCGGTATATTTTCTGGTGTGCCTCAGATATGCGGGGATCCGGCTGTCCATGGTGTGGCTGTGGCCGGCACTGGCATTGTTCGGTCTGATGCGAATGATCATGCTGCGGGCGGAAATTTTGGACCGGCCGCTCATAAAAATACCGAAGCTGATCCGTTACTTATACAGAGCATGTTTTGCGATCGGCATCACCGTGTTTTTGATCATTGAAGGCCTGGTGGTGGATGCGATGACCGGCGTGCCGAAGGAAGATCTGGATTATGTGATCGTACTGGGGGCCGGTCTGGTGGGGGAGCAGCCGACCAATCCGTTGCGGGTCCGGATCGAAAAGGCGGCGCAATATCTGCAAGAAAATCCGGATACGGTTTTGATCGCTTCCGGCGGACAGGGACCGGATGAACGCATCAGCGAAGCGGAATGCATCAAACGGCAGCTGGTGGAAGTCTACGGGATCCCGGAAGAGCGGATCCTCAAGGAAGACCGTTCCACATCCACGGAGGAAAACCTGCGATACAGCAGAAAGATCATCGGGGATGCGGATGCACAGGTCGGGATCATTACCAACGGATTTCATGAATACCGGGCACTGCTCATCGCGGAAAACGAAGGATTCACGAATGTATATTCCGTTCCGGCTACGACCTTGCTGCCGGTCGGCATCCATTATACGGTGCGGGAATTCTTCGGTGTGGTGGTTCAGATCATCAAAAGCGGGCAACCTTGAGTTGCAATTTGTCAAGTTTGACATTTTGCTATATAATAAACACTGTTGTTTTTTGAGGGGAAAAAGATCGGGATCGATCGAACAAGAATGGAGGGGCAATGAGAAAAAGAGATCTTTGGAAAAAAGTATTAATGACGGGAACGGCGATCACCATGATGCTGTCTTCCATGACTGCGGCGGCAGCCGGGGAGCATGACGGCAGACTGACGGATCGTGCGGAACATACGGATAAGAATTTTGAAGATTATGAATATGACCGTATGGATGTGGCAGAGTTTGACGCGATCATCGAAGGACTGGATGAGCTGGTAGCGGATACCGCCAATGCCGATAAGGTGTTGGATGTGATCGTTGCAATGGAAGATTACTATTGCGAAGCGGGCCGGAATTATTCGATCGCGCATATTCATTCGGATCTGGTAGCGGATGATCAGTTTTGGGATGATGAAGTGATGTTCTGGGATGAACTGACCACCGATATCGGCGACAAGATTATGACATCCTACAACGTGATCGCTACTTCTCCCAATGCGGATGTGCTTCACGAACGAGTGGACGATGAAGATGACTGGCAGGATATTTTGGATTATCAGGTGATGACACAGGAACAGAAAGACCTGTCCGCCAAGGAAACCGAACTGTCCCTGCAGTATGACATTCTTTACAACAAAGAGTATACCACCAAGGTAAACGGTAAGGACTATACCGAAGAGGAACTGGATGATCTGGTTGCCGACGGCACGCTTGATCATGACGGTTATCAGACTGCATACGCCGATCTGCTGACCCAGATGAACAAAGAACGCGCGGAACTGTATCTGCAGCTGGTGGATGTACGTACACAGCTGGCACGCAGCTACGGTTACGACAATTTTGCGGACTATGCTTATGAAAAAAGATACGGCCGCGATTATACCACGGACGAACTGAAAGAGTATCGTGAACAGGTAAAGAACTATATCGTGCCGCTGCAGGATGAACTGATGATGGAACTGTACGGTTCCCATTATTCCGAATTCCTCAAGATGTTTGATCAGGAGATGAGCGAACAGGACTGCCTGGATACCCTGCGGAAGTACCTGCCGGAGATCTCTTCGGATCTGCTGGTATCTCTGGATTATATGGAAGAGCACAATCTGTATGATCTGTCCATTGATGATGCCAAGGCACCCGGCGGTTATACGATCTCCATCGGCGGCTATAATGCACCGTTTATCTATAACTGTGCAGACGGTTCCATTCAGGATATGGAAACCCTGATCCACGAGTTCGGACATTACAATCAGATGTATTATATGACTCCGGACAGCTGGTATTATGATGAAGGCAATCTGGACCTGGCAGAGATCCATTCCCAGGGGTTGGAACTGCTCTTTATGGATTTTGCGGATGATATCTACGGCGATTATGCGGAAGTCATGAAACTGTATACGCTGTTCAATCTGACCTATGCAACCGTAGAGGGCTGCAAGGAAGATGCATTCCAGTATGAAGTATATACCAATGCGGACGGCCTGACCGTAGATAAGCTGAATGAGATTTATTACAATTGCTGCATCGAGTATTCGGACCGCTTCGGTGCGATGCTCAATGAGAGTATTTCGATGGCACAGAGCGGATACCTGCCGCAGGGCATCAGCTATGACTGGGTACAGATCCCGCATACCTTCCAGTCACCGATGTATTACATCAGTTATTCCGTTTCCGCAGCTGCGGTATTTGAATTGTTTGACGTGATCCTGGATGATCGCGATGAGGGTATTGATACATACCTTGCGCTGGTGGATGCCGAGTATCAGCAGTCCTTCCAGGAGACGATGGATACCGTAGGTCTGAATAACCCGATCGCCAACCCGCGCTTTGATCTGTATGCGGATGATATCCGTTATGCAGTCGGACTGGAAGACGAGCGTACGGTGGTGAACGATTACGATGCACATCAGCCGACCACCTATTGGGGCGAGACCGGCACTGCGGTTTCTGCTCCGGAGGATGAGCAGGGCGGAACGGAAGAAGTAGCCGAGCCGGAAGCAACACCGGCAGATGACGATGCGGATGATCCGGATACCGATGATGCCGGAACCGATCGTGACAAGGAAAGAGATGACCGTTCCAAGATCGCAGCCATTCTGGCAGTTGCCATGTTTGGTGTCGCAGCGATCGTGATCATTATTGTGGCGGTAAAGGTTTCGAAAGAAAAGAAGGCGCAGCAGAATGCACAGATGAACCGTATGCCCAATACGCCCAATCCGTACATGAACCAGAATCGTGCACCGGGGCAGAATATGCAGTCCGGAATGGGTGCCGGTCCATATGTACAGCAGGGCGGTATTGCACCGAATGCGCAGCAACCGATCAATCCGTATATGCAGCAGAATGCGGCAAACAACGGGGGAATTATGTCGAACGGGGCAAATGTATCCCAGCCGATCAACCCGTATATGCAGAATCCGCAACCGATTCAGCCGGCAGCGCAGTCCGCACCGGTGAGCAGCGCGGAGAATGCCAACATTTCGTCGGCGAATATTATGGAAAATTCGAATACTCCGATCAATCCGTATACTTCCGGTACGGCAATCAACCCGTATGCGCAGCAGCAGGTACAGATCAATCCTTACGCGCAGCAGGCGCCGAATCCGTATCTGCAGAACCTGCAGGCGATGCAGCAGCAGAATCAGACGGTACAGCAGGGCATGCAGGCACAGAACCAGGCGATGCAGCAGGATCTGCAGGCACAGAGCCAGGCGGCACAGCAGGTGCAGGCGAACGCTGTGAATGCACAGGTATATGCGGCACAGGATATGGCCAATACCGCTGCAGCCGGACTGGCAGGTGCGGCACCGATGGCGGATATCGACCTTCCGGTACCGGAAGAGGAACTGCGTCAGGTCGTGGCACAGATCCCGGCAGACAGGAAAGAAGGGATCCTGGCAATGATCCGCGAGGGCAAGAAGCTGGAAGCAATCAAGGAATGCCGGGAACTGACCGGAACCGGATTGATACAGGCCAAAACGATCGTAGAACAGTTTGAAAGATTTTTGATCTAAATTCTGATAGAAACTGAAATAAAGTAGTTGACAAAACTATGGTGCTGTGCTTATAATAGCAAAGTGCGATTAAAAAGTTGAGTAATTTTTGATCGGTTTATATCGGAAAAGAATCAGAAAAAGATATTCAAAAAAGGGAGGTGCTAAGAGATGTCCATTTGTCCTAAGAACAAATCTTCCAAAGGAAGAAGAGATAAAAGACGCGCAAACTGGAAAATGACTGCTCCGACACTGGTAAAGTGCAGCAAATGTGGTGCGTTGATGGTTCCGCACAGAGTATGCAAGGCTTGCGGTGCTTACAATAAGAAGGAGATCCTGGCTGTAGACTAAGGATTAACATTCTTACAAAGAGTTCAGAAAGACCGTTTCCGTAGGGAGACGGTCTTTTTTTGTTTTTGCTTTACAAAGAGTAGACTTTCGAACGGCACTGGAAGGGGGATAAGCTAATCTTTTCTTGCTTTTTGGGGCGATTTTTAGTATTATATACCTTGTATGTTTAGATAAGGGAGGGAGTCTGCATGAGCGAAATGGTCCGAGTGGCAGTGGATGCCATGGGCGGAGATAATGCACCCGGAGAGATCGTAAAAGGCGTATGTGATGCACTGCACGATGCGGAAGATGTGATCGTACATCTGGTAGGTCGTGAGGAAGATATTAAGGCAGAACTGGAAAAATACAGTTATGATGAAAGCCGTTTAAAGATCGTACATGCTTCGGAAGTGATCGAAACGGCGGAACCTCCGGTGATGGCGGTGAGACGGAAGAAAGATTCCTCCATCGTAAAAGCACTTTACCTGGTGAAAGACGGAACTTGTGATGCATTTGTATCGGCAGGTTCCAGCGGTGCGATCCTGGTGGGCGGTCAGTTGATCGTCGGCCGCATCAAAGGCGTGGAACGGGCACCTCTGGCACCCATCATTCCGACGGAAAAAGGCGCGGCGCTTCTGATCGACTGCGGCGCCAATGTAGATGCCAAAGCGGAGCAACTGGTGCAGTTTGCGCGAATGGGAAGCATCTATTGCGAGCATGCACTGAAGGTGAGCAAACCCAGAGTAGCTATTGTCAATATCGGTGCGGAGGAAGAAAAAGGCAATGCGCTGGTAAAGCAGACCATGCCGCTTTTGAAAGAATGCGATGATATCAACTTTATCGGCAGCATCGAATCGAGAGATATTCCCTTCGGCGCAGCGGATGTCATTGTGACCGAAGCATTTGTGGGCAATGTGATCCTCAAACTGTATGAGGGTGAAGCAACCTTCATCTTAAAGACCATCAAGAAAGGTCTGATGAGTTCCCTGCGAAGCAAACTGGGAGCTATGATGGTTAAGCCGGCATTGAAGGAAACACTGAAAGACTTTGATGTAAAGAAGTACGGCGGGGCTCCGCTGCTCGGCCTGAACGGTCTGGTGGTAAAGACCCACGGATCCGCAGAAGCCGTGGAAGTACGCAATTCCATATTGCAGTGCAGAACCTTTAAAGAACAGAAGATCAACGACCGCATCCGTGAGCGACTGATGACGGGCGATGACAATGGAGTATAAATTGAAATCAGAAGAAGTATTCGAAGTATTAAAAAAATCCGTGAAGACGGCGCTGCAGGTATATGATGCGGAGATTCAGCCGGAATCGGTTTTTGCAACGGAACTGGGAGCGGATTCCATTGATATGGCACAGATCTATCGTCTGGTGGAGCAGGAACTGAATGTAACGATCCCGCCGACGGCGATCCCGGAGACCAAAACGGTACAGGATGCCTATGATATCATCTGTAAGGCGGTAGTCGGTCATGAATGAGCAGGAGAGACTGGCACTGTTGGAAGAACGGATCAGGTATACCTTCCGTGATAAAACGCTGTTGCGCACGGCATTGACCCATTCTTCCTATGCGCACGAACGTAAGATCAACAAGGTGGAATGCAATGAGCGGCTGGAGTTTTTGGGAGACGCGGTTTTGGAACAGATCTCCAGCGATTATATCTATCGCCATCATCCCAAGATGCCGGAAGGACAGATGTCCAAATTGCGGGCTTCTCTGGTGTGCGAAACGGCATTGGCGGAATGTGCCAAGAAGATCGGCCTCGGGGAATTGCTTTTTCTGGGACGCGGAGAGGAAGGCAGCGGCGGACGGACCAAGCCTTCGGTAACTTCCGATGCATATGAAGCCGTGATCGGTGCGATGTATCTGGACGGAGGGATCGATCCGGCCAGGAAGTTTGTGGAACGCGAGGTGCTGAGCCAGGAAGCGATGGACCGCGTGGTGGATGCCAAGACGGCATTGCAGGAACTGGCGCAGTCCAAAGGAATGGGAACGGCCACCTATATCCTGCTGGAGGAACGCGGACCGGAACATGATAAGGAGTTTTCGGTTGCGGTGCAGATCGCCGGCGAGGAACTGGGACGCGGCATCGGCCGGAACAAAAAGAGTGCCGAAAAAGCAGCGGCTGCGGTTGCATTGGAGAAACTAAAAAAGAAGCATTAAGGAACAGTTACAATGTATTTAAAGAGTATCGAAGTACAGGGCTTTAAGTCCTTTGCCAATAAAATACGATTTGAATTCCATAACGGCATTACCGGAATCGTGGGGCCGAACGGAAGCGGAAAGTCGAATGTTGCCGATGCAGTACGCTGGGTACTGGGCGAACAGAGAGTGAAGCAGTTACGAGGGGCATCCATGCAGGATGTCATTTTTTCGGGAACGGAACTTCGTAAACCGCAGGGCTTTGCGTATGTTGCAATCACATTGGATAATTCCGATCGTTCCCTGGCGATCGATTATGATGAAGTAACCGTTGCCAGAAAGATCTATCGTTCCGGCGAGAGTGAATATCTGATGAACGGCGCGGTTTGCCGTCTGAAGGATGTCAACGAGCTGTTCTATGATACCGGTATCGGTAAAGAGGGATATTCCATCATCGGACAGGGCCAGATCGACAAGATCCTGTCGGGAAAACCGGAAGAACGCCGTGAGCTGTTTGATGAAGCGGCAGGTATCGTAAAATTCAAAAAACGCAAAGATGCCGCAACCAAGAAACTGGAAAACGAGCAGGCCAATCTGGTCCGTGTCAACGATATCCTGTCCGAATTGGAACGCCAGGTAGGACCGTTGGAAAAGCAGTCCGAAAAGGCGCATGAGTATTTAAAGAAAAAAGAAGAATTAAAACGTCTGGATGTAAATTATTTCCTGCTGGAAAACGGACGCAAGGCACAGGTGCTGACCGAGACCGACGAGAAGTTAAAGATCGCCAATGATGATCTGACTTCCCATCAGACACAGCTGGAGAATATCCGCACGGAATACGATCAGATGGAAGGGGCGCTGGCAGAACTTGAGGAAAAGATCGAGGAAGCCAGAAATACGGTGAACAACACCGGTAATATCCGTACCCGTCTGGAAGGACAGATCAATGTTATGCAGGAACAGATCCGTTCCGCCAAGAGTAACATTGAGCATTTTGAGCAGCGTGTTAAGACGCTGAACGAAAACATCGCGGAGAAGGAAAAGGAGAAAGAAGGCCTTTCCGAGCAGAAATCCGGCGTGGACGGCGTACTTGCCGAAGCGCAGGCTAAGCGAGATGCGGAACGTGAGAAGTTAAATGCGATACAGACCAAGATCGACGAACTGACCAATGCGGTAGAATCGGACAAGAACGAAGTCATTCAGCTCATGAATGACCGTGCGAACCTCAAGGCATCCAAAGAGCGTTACGATACGATGCTGGAGCAGACGCATGTACGAAAGGCGGAACTGAATTCACGCTTCCTGCAGGCCAAGACCAATGAGGAAGAACAGCAGACCATTATTGCCGGGCTGCAGAAAGAGTTTGATAATGTTAACAAGCGGCTCGAGGAACTGAACTTTGAGCAGAAGAAAAA
Organism: uncultured Lachnospiraceae bacterium; assembly: GCA_946403625.1. Classification (GTDB taxonomy): domain Bacteria; phylum Bacillota; class Clostridia; order Lachnospirales; family Lachnospiraceae; genus NK4A136. The sequence continues at coordinate 4,653 of CAMJAP010000094.1, read as the reverse complement.
GGAAGAACGGACGGATCAGATCCATGACGAACTGTCCGAACTGGATCGTAAACTGCAGGAAAAGCAGGTTTCCTATCATCAGGACAAGACCAAGTTGGAATCCATTTCCAACCTGACCGAGCGTTATGAAGGATACGGAAATTCGGTGCGCCGTGTCATGGAACGCAAGAGCGATACCAGAGGCGTGATCGGTGTTGTTGCGGATATCATTAAAGCGGAGAAACGCTTTGAAACCGCAATCGAAACGGCTCTGGGCGGTAACATTCAGAACATCGTTACCGAAGATGAAGAGACGGCAAAGAAGATGATCGAATATCTGAAACAGAACCGTTTCGGACGTGCGACCTTCCTGCCCCTTAATGCGATCAAGGATCCGCAGGAATTTAAGACACCGGAAGTATTGAACGAGCGCGGTGCTTTGGGTATGGCAGACGAGATCGCGGAGACCGAGGAAAAATACCGTGATGTTGCCAAAACTCTGCTGGGCCGTATTGTGGTCGTGGATACCATGGATCACGCACTGCAGATCGCAAAGAAGTATCATTACGGCATCCGTATGGTTACGCTGGAAGGCGAACTGCTGGTACCCGGCGGTGCGATCAGCGGTGGTGCGTTTAAGAACAATTCCAATCTGCTGGGACGCCGTCGTGAGATGGACGAGTTGGAAGCACGCGTAAAAGAGGCGCTGCAGCTGATCGATCAGTATCTGAAGCAGATCGAGACCGTAAAGGGCGAGCGAAACCGTCTGCGTGTGGAGATCGAAGATATCAAACACGAGATCAACGATCAGTTCCTGAAATTAAATACGGCCAATATGAATCTGCAGAAGGCGCAGGAAAAGATCGACGAGACCACCAAGGGCGTGGATGATCTGAATGCGGAGCAGAGCGAGATCGAAAACCAGGTCGTGGATATCAAGGAAAACCAGGAACGCTTAAAAGGCGAACTGAAAGAATCCACCGAAAAGCAGGCGGAACTGGAAAAGCGGATCGAAGAAGGATCTGCAACCCTGGAAGGATACCGCGACGAGGAAGCCGAGCAGGTCGGCAAAGTGACCGAATGCGAAGTCGAACTGGAAAAGGTTCTGCAGAAGCAGGAATATGAAAAGCAGAATGTAGAGCGTATCGACGCGGAGCTCGAGCGGCTTTCCGGAGAATTGAAGGAAGCGCAGGATGCGGTGGCAACGAATACCCAATCCATTACCGATCGCGAGAACGATATTAGCGAGATCCAAAAGACGATCGAAGCATCCTTTACTTCCGAGGAAGAGTCCAAGAACAATCTGGCGGAACTCGTACGGCAGAAGGAAGAAATGGCCGAGAAGCAGAAATCTTCCTTAAAGCAGCGGGATGAACTGGCGGAAAAGATCGCCGGACTGGATAAGGAATCCTTCCGTCTGAACGCACAGCTGGAAAAACTGCGCGAAGATATGGAAAGCCTGAACAATTATATGTGGGCGGAATACGAGATCTCACTGCGGGATGCCGAAGCATTAAAGGATGAGACGCTTAACGATATCACCTTCTTAAAACGCAGTATTGCGGAAGTAAAAGACGGTATCAAACGCTTAGGTCCGGTCAATGTCAATGCGATCGAAGAATACAAAGAGATTTCGGAACGATATACGTTCCTGAAAGGCCAGCATGACGATCTGATCGAAGCCGAGAAGGAACTCAAAGGCATCATCGCGGAACTGGATGAAGCGATGCGCAAGCAGTTTGCCGAGAAGTTTGAAGAGATCGGCACGGAGTTCGATAAAGTATTTAAGGAACTGTTCGGCGGCGGTAAGGGAACGCTGGAACTGATGGAAGGCGAGGATATCCTGGAAGCAGGTATCCGCATCATCGCACAGCCGCCCGGAAAGAAACTGCAGAATATGATGCAGCTCTCCGGTGGTGAGAAGGCACTGGCGGCGATCGCTCTGATGTTTGCGATCCAGAACCTGAAACCTTCCCCGTTCTGTTTGCTTGACGAGATCGAGGCTGCATTGGACGAGAGTAACGTAGGCCGTTATGCAGGCTATCTGCACAAACTGACCAAGCATACGCAGTTTATCGTCATCACACACCGACGCGGTACTATGGAAAAAGCGGACCGTCTGTATGGTATTACCATGCAGGAGAAGGGTGTCTCCACGCTGGTATCGGTCAACCTGATCGACGAGCAGCTGGATGATTGAGACAGGACGGTAAAGCCGGGGAAAGACAGTGGAATTTGAAAAGATCAGGCAAAACAGAATCTTACGGATCGTGCTGATCGTATTGGATCTGCTTTCGCTTCTGTGCGTAGGCTACGGAAAAAGTAAAGTCAGCCATCCGGGCGGAACGGTGATCGATCAGGCGTTTTTGGAAACCGTGCGGAAGATCGTGGTACACGAGCGATTTGCGCAGTACGGAACCATTTGTGCCATATGCTTTTTGATCACGACCATGCTCCTGATCCTTCCGGATTATGCCGAACTCAACATACACAAGGCAAAATGGGGGGCGGTCGTATGCGGACTTTCCGGTCTGGTGGTTCTCGGGATCATGATCACGCGTGTCGGGCCGATCATGTTTGACCCCGTGACGGTAGCTTATGAAAATGAGATCTCGGAAGAGAGACAGTCGGAACGGAACGACAAAACACCGCTCGTAAACAGCAGTGATGCGACGGTGCGGAAGATGGAAGACGAAACAAGAACGACAGGATCGTATCGGCCGTATTATATGGTGTACTGTAACGGCCAGATCCTGCGTATGTATGATATCCATGATTATACTTTGGGGGACGATGTGAAGTAGTCGTATTTTCCCGAAATAATATAACAGAGCAAACGAAAGGAAACAGTATATGGCCTGGTGGAACTGGGGTAAGAAGAAAGAAAAAACGGAAGAAATCGTTGAACCGGTAGCGGAAGAGGTTGCGGAGAGCGAGACGGCTGAAGAAACAGAGGCTTCCGAGCCTGCGGCAACCGAAACGACTGCGGAGCCGGAAACTGCTGCGGCAGAGACAGCGACTTTGGATACTTCCGAAGAAGAGGACGATGCGGAAGAAGAGGAAGAAGAAAAACCGCAGAAGAAACCCTTCTCGTGGTTTGGCAAAAAGAAGGAAACCGCGGCGGAAGAAACTTCGGAGGAAGAAGACGAGGACGCCGACGAGGAAGATGAGGAGGACGAAGAGGAGGAAGAAATCGCTCCCGTCAAAAAGAAGAAAGGTTTCTTTGCCCGTCTGAAGGAAGGACTTGCCAAGACCAGAGACAGTTTTGTCTATAACCTGGATGTGGTATTTGACGGCGCCGAGATGATCGACGATGAGTTCTTTGAAGACCTCGAAGAGATCCTGATCATGGGCGATATCGGTGTGGGGCCGACGGAAGCCATTCTGGATCGTCTTCGGGAGCAGGTAGAGGAAGAAGATATCGTTCGTCCGGCGGAATGCAAGCGCCTGCTGATCCAGAACATCCGTGAACAGATGGCGGTCGGAAAAGCCGCTTACCGTTTTGAGAAAGAAACTTCCATCGTATTTGTGATCGGTGTGAATGGTGTGGGTAAGACCACCTCCATCGGAAAGATCGCATCCATGCTCAAGAAGAAGCATAAAAAGGTTATGATGGCGGCAGCGGATACCTTCCGTGCGGCAGCCGGAGACCAGCTGAAGGTTTGGGCAGAGCGTGCCGGCGTGGAACTGATCGGCGGTAAGGAAGGCCAGGATCCCTCCAGCGTGCTCTTTGACGCAGTGAACGCAGCCAAGGCCAGACATGTGGATGTATTGCTTGTGGATACCGCAGGTCGTCTGAATAACAAGAAGAACCTGATGGAAGAGCTGAAGAAGATGAATCGCGTGATCGACCGCGAATTCCCGGAAGCACACAGAGAGAATCTGATCGTGCTGGATGCAACCACCGGACAGAATGCATTGCAGCAGGCAAGAGACTTTAACGATGTGGCGGATCTGACCGGTATTATCTTAACCAAGATGGACGGTACGGCAAAGGGCGGTATCGCCATTGCGATCCAGTCGGAACTGAAAGTACCGGTGAAGTACATCGGTGTGGGAGAAAAAATCGAAGATCTGCAGAAATTTGACGCGGACGCCTTTGTGGAAGCGCTCTTTGATGTAGAACTGGAAAAAGATGAGGATGAAGATGAGGAAGACGAAGACGACGAATAAATCCGAGCGTTCCACGTCGGTGAAGGAGGAAAACATGGCAAAAGAGATGCTGACACTCGAAGCATTTGAAGAGGCTAGCGAGATCGTCAAAGAAGTAACATTGGAGACCAAGCTGGTCTACAGCGATTATCTGAGCACGCTGACCGGCAACAAGGTGTATCTGAAGCCGGAGAATATGCAGTTTACCGGTGCTTACAAGGTACGCGGTGCGTATTATAAGGCAAGTACCTTAAGTGATGAAGAACGTGCCAAGGGTGTGATCACCGCATCGGCCGGCAATCACGCACAGGGCGTTGCTTATGCGGCAAAGAAGAAAGGCATGAAGGCAACCATCGTTATGCCGACCACGACACCTCTCATCAAGGTAAACCGTACCAAGAATTTCGGCGCGGATGTGGTACTGTACGGTGATGTGTACGATGAAGCATGTGAGAAGGCTTACCAGTTGGCGGAGGAACACGGATATACGTTTATCCATCCCTTTGATGATCCGGCGGTAGC
>CAMJAP010000093.1 GCA_946403625.1 uncultured Lachnospiraceae bacterium | reverse complement strand
TCTTTTTATTCGTCTTTTTTTCCGGTTTCTTTTCTTCTTCCATTTCCGGCCTTTCCGTTACGATTCACAGTTTATTCCACGCGACGAGCTCCGCCACCGCTTACCCGCCGATTTTACCATAAACCAACTCTATATTCCAGTAGAACCGCAGTTACCAAATATACTCAATTGCGGAAATGATTTCCGTTATTGGATATAACAAAAAACGAGAACGGAATCTTTTCCATCCTCGTTTTATCGCAGGTCCTTTCGATAGATGATCAAAATACGATCTTGGCACTTTCTGCCTTCTCCGGTGCGATATACAGTTTTACAATATCACCGACTTTCAGTTGATGCGCATCCTGCTCCGCTTTGCTGAGGCTTGCATCTGCAATGGTAAATGTCTGATACTCATTGTTTTCGTAAACCTTGTTGTACCATACCAGACGCACATTGTACTTATCGCCCTTTTCTACCATCTTTCCGATGATCGCATCCTGAGTCCATGCAGCCCTCTCACTAAAGTCTTCCTTGGTTTCCATCAGCTGCTTCTTCTGCGCCTCGGTCAGTTTTTCAACCATCTCGCTGCACTCTTTGGCGTCCTTCTTCATAAGCACTACGATCACTGCCACAAAGACACCCAGAATAACTCCACCGATCACATACGCCATTACTAAATCCTCCCTTTTTTCCCATATAATACCTTTTATAAGGTTTTTTCCCACAAAAAAACATCCGCCCCAACAGTCCACGCTGTCAAAACGAATGCTTTCGTGCACCGCCAGGGGCTCGAACCCTGGACACCCTGATTAAGAGTCAGGTGCTCTACCAACTGAGCTAGCGGTGCATTGCTTTTCGCAACAAAATAGATGTTATCATATAGCCCCTGAAAATGCAAGTATATTTTTCACATCATTTTTTACAAGTTTTTCTTTACATAATTCTATTCTCTTTGACACTTTACACAAAAGCCGTCATAAAAATGGGCAATTATGCCTATGGAGAGGACGTGTGTTGCGTAATATATTCTTTTGTACTATAATGAACCCGTTGTTTTTGCACAATACTTACTTTTGGAGGTTTTTATGAGTACGATCCCTTATAAGATTTATCTGGAAGAATCCGAAATGCCGAAGCAGTGGTACAATGTCCGCGCGGATATGAAGAAGAAACCCGCGCCGATCCTGAACCCGGGCACTTTACAGCCGGTTACCCTGCAGGAACTCTCCGGCATCTTCTGCGAGGAACTGGCAAAGCAGGAGCTGGATGACACCACAGCATATTTTGATATCCCGGCCGAGATCCGTGATTTCTACAAGATGTATCGCCCGTCACCGCTGGTACGCGCATACTGCCTGGAGAAAAAGCTGGACACCCCGGCACACATCTACTACAAATTCGAAGGTAACAATACCTCCGGCAGCCACAAATTGAACTCCGCCATCGCGCAGGCTTATTACGCAAAGAAGCAGGGCCTGAAGGGTGTGACCACTGAGACCGGTGCCGGACAGTGGGGTACTGCGCTTTCCATGGCCTGCTCCTATTTCGATCTGGACTGCCAGGTATATATGGTAAAGGTTTCCTATGAGCAGAAACCCTTCCGCCGTGAAGTAATGCGTACCTACGGCGCGAAGGTAACTCCGTCTCCTTCCATGAATACGGAAGTCGGCCGCAAGATCAATGCCGAGTTCCCGGGCACCACAGGATCTTTGGGCTGCGCAATCTCTGAAGCGGTAGAAGCTGCCGTTTCTCAGGAAGGCTACCGTTATGTACTGGGCTCCGTACTTGCACAGGTACTGCTGCATCAGTCCGTGATCGGTTTGGAAACCAAGGCTGCACTGGATAAATACGGCATCAAGGCCGATATGATCATTGGTTGTGCAGGCGGCGGTTCCAACTTGGGCGGCCTCATCTCTCCGTTTGCAGGCGAGATGCTGCGCGGCGAGAACCAGTACGAGATCATCGCCGTTGAGCCGGCATCCTGCCCGAGCCTGACCCGCGGTGTATATGCATACGACTTCTGCGATACCGGTAAGGTTTGCCCGCTGGCAAAGATGTATACCCTGGGCAGCGGCTTCATTCCTTCCGCAAACCACGCTGGCGGATTGAGATATCACGGTATGAGCAGCATTGTATCCGAGCTGTACGATCAGAAACTGTTAAGCGCAAGAAGCGTAGAACAGACCGCTGTATTTGAAGCAGCCCGCACCTTTGCCCGTGTAGAGGGCATCCTGCCGGCACCGGAATCCAGCCACGCGATCCGTGTTGCCATCGACGAGGCATTGAAGTGCAAGGAAACCGGCGAAGAGAAGAACATCGTCTTCGGTCTGACCGGTACCGGATACTTTGATATGGTAGCTTATCAGAAGTTTAATGACGGCGAGATGAGCGACTACATCCCGACCGATGAGGATCTGAAGAAATCTATTGATACATTGCCGAAGGTGTGAGAACACAAAGCGTAGAAATAAAAACCGAGCCGTCTGTGCGATACAGACGGCTCGGTTTTTTTATATCTTGGATTTAGACTTCAAATAATCTCACCAGGTCTTCGTAGGTCTCGGCGCGGCGGATGCATTTTACTTCGCCGTTTGCGGTTACCAGCACCTCTGCCGGACGAGGTCTGGAGTTGTAGGAAGAGCACATCGCATAGCCGTAAGCTCCCGCATCCAGCACTGCTGCCAGATCGCCCTTCTGTGCTACCGGAAGCATACGGTTCTTTGCCAGCAGGTCGCCGGACTCACAGATGTTACCGGTCACGGTCTGCTCTTCCATATTCTCACGGGCAACGATCTCGTTGTTACGGATGAACTCAATGTCGTGCCAGGAATCATACATGGACGGACGAACCAGCACATTCATACCGATATCGGTACCGACATACTTCACGCCGGAATTCTGCTTGGTGGAGTGTACACGGCCCAGCAGGATGCAGCTCTCAGCCACAACAAAGCGGCCCGGCTCGGTCTTGAACAGTGGCGCATAGCCGTACTCTTTTACAAACTCATCGATCAGCACTTCAAAGTCTTTCTTGAAGGACTCCATCGGGAAATCTTTCTCATCATCCAACTTGTGATACGGGATACCGTAGCCGCCGCCGAAATCGATGAACTCCAGATTCTTAAACTTCATAGCGATCCGCAGGAAGTTCTTTACGGCCTGCAGGAACGGTTCCGGATCCATAAATAGAGAGCCGACATGCTGGTTGATGCCTGCGATGGTCAGATCGTATTTTGCTGCAATGTCAAAGATCTGATCGATATCTTCCTCAGCGATGGCAAATTTGGTCTTCTTTCCGGCGGTAACCACCTTCTCATGATGACCTGCGCCCACACCCGGATTGATACGGACTGCACACTTGCCGCCCTTGTTGATCTCGCCAAACTGCTCCAGCTGGCTCAGGGAATCGATGCTGACCATGATCTTGTGATCGATCGCAAACTGCATCTCTTCCACAGATACATTGTTGGATACGAAAAAGATCTTTTCTGCCGGGAAGCCCGCATCCAGCAGGATATGCATCTCGCCGATACTCATCGCATCCGCATACAGCCCCTCGGAAAGAGCGATCTTTAAGATGTTGATGTTGGTATTGGCCTTGATGGAGTAATTGGAATGAAACTCATATTTGGTGATGATCTTGCTGACCTTCTTCATACGGTCACGCAGGATATCCTCGTTGTACACATATACCGGTGTGCCGTATTTCGCAACGATATCTTCCGGTTTATTGCCTTTGAAAAAATCCACTGCTTTGATAAATGATTCCATAGCTTTTTCCTTCTTTCTACATTACAATTTCATTTTCACACTATAACATAAACTGCTCACAAACGACAACCTTTTTTCATATAAAAAACCCCACAAGGGCGTTCCCGACCTCTTTGTGGGGATTTCATCATTTCACTTGATATGTACTTTTACTTCGCCTTATTCACGGGAATGTCTTTCATCGAGAAGTACTGCTTTTTCTCGATCATCTCTTCCTTTGTCTCCAGGCATTCCTTGATCACGTTGCTGATATCCAAAAATTCATTGACCAGTTCCGGATCAAACTGCGTACCGCTGTTTGCCGCGATATACGCCATCGTCTTTTCGTGGGAGATGGGCTCCTTGTACGGCCGCTTGGAAGTCATCGCATCGTACACATCCACGATTGCCATCACTCTGGCCAGCAGAGGGATCTCCTCCCCTTTCAGACCGTAGGGATAGCCGTTTCCGTCCCAGCGCTCGTGATGGGATTTGGCGATCTGGCTGGCAATGTTTGCAAACTCCGGATCCGGGATACGCTTCTCCAGATAGTCAAAGAGCTCTCCTCCGATCACCGAATGCAGCTTCATATCGTCAAACTCAGCCGCCGAAAGTGACGCCGGTTTCTGCAATACCGCATCGCGGATCGCGATCTTGCCCACATCGTGTAACGGAGCACTCCTGCATGCCTTCTTTACTACATTGGGCGGCAGATACTCCCGGTACTTGGCGATCGTCTTCAGATGGCTGATAAACACCGAAAAGTAAAGTGAAGTGTTCTTCAGATGCACACCGGTCACACCGTCTCTGGACTCTACCAGGCCCGCAAACGACACCGCGATCAGATCGTACATCTGCTCCATTTCCGCGACTTTCTTCTCTACACTTTCCTCCAGGTTCTTCTGGTACTGCGCGAGTTCGATCTGTGTCTCGATGCGCTTTTTCATTACCATCGGAACAAAGGGCTTGGTGATGTAATCCACGATCCCCAGCTGAAAGCCTTCCACCTCTGCCTCCGGGCTGGTATCCGCCGTCAGAAAGATCACCGGGATGTTTTTGTATGCCGGAATGGATTTCAGCTTTTTCAGCACTTCCATACCGTTCATATCCGGCATGACCACATCCAAAAGGATCAGATCCGGCTCCACATCCTGCAACAGTTTGAACGCTTCCTCGCCGGAATCTGCCTCAAACAAATCATACGTATCCTGTAACACATCCCGCGCTGTCGCGTGGTTCAGTGATACATCGTCGACCATAAGGATTTTTTTCTTCTCACTCATGTGTAACCCCCTTATGCCGCTTACGAAGCCTCCGAAGAGTGCTTACTCAAAACGCCAGTCCACTACCTCATAACCTTCCCCGTAGAAGGTGAAATATACATCCTGCAGACCGGTGATCGCCTTGTCCAGATCTACTTCCACGGTGGTCGTCTCGTTTTCGTCGGCCTTCACCGGAATGTAGCCTGCCACATCACCGTCGGCTGCGCCGGTGCTCACGCGGATCGCGCCTTCCTGACCGTTGCTCTTTACGGTAGCGATCACTTTCTTCGCGCCGGTACTGCCGAACTCTACGCCCTGCAGCTTTACAAAATCACCGCTGTTGATCTCGGTCAGCAGCATATTTCCGCAATGATACTCTTTGCTTACTTCGTCTGCCGGAGCGGTATTTACGCCACCCATCACGGCAAAGGTCGCTGCGTTGATGGTCTGATACGGATCCATCGTACCGACCTGCTTTCTGCCGTTGTTGGTCATCGGGATGTCACCGATCGTTCCGTCCTCGCCCATGGTAAACTCGTCAATGCTGGTGGAACGATAGCCGTGCAGTACACCCTGTGCCTTTTCCAGCATACGGGTGTGATAAGTGATGTACCACTGATCCTTAAATTGGAATACGGCGTGATGATTGTTGCCGCCTACTTCATAGTAATAACCCGGATTACGCAGGATCCTCTCCTTAAAGGTGAAGGGTCCCAGCGGGCTCTTACTCTCCATTACGCAGATCTCGCCGTTCTCGATGCCGTACTCTTCCTTGCCGGCATCATCCACGCTGAAATTGCTGCAATAGGTATAGTAATAGGTATCGTTGTACTTATGGATACCGGAATCCTCAAACAGGTACGGAGCGTCAATGACCGTCGGTACATCCACCAGGCTCATCATATCGTCCCCCAGCTGCGCGCATCTGGCAGTCATCGGATGAGCCGCCTTGCCCTGCGGAACACCGCCGCCGAAGTAGATATATGCTTTTCCGTCATCGTCTACCAGTACTGCCGGGTCAAAGAGCCATTCCACATTGCCGCAGTTTTCCATATCTCTGCGGATCAGACCCTTGCCCAGTTCATCACGGAACGGACCGACCGGGCTGTCTGCGCATACCACGCCGATGCCGCCGCCGTTATCCGCAAAATACAGGAAGAACTTCGGCTTGCCGTCGATCATCTTCCATGCTGCTGCCGGTGCCCAGGAATTCTTTGCCCAGGAAGCCGCGCCGTCACGTCCGCCGATCACGATCTCGCCGTGATCCGTAAAGTTGATCATATCTTTGGTCGAAACCACATAGATGCTGCGGATCTTGCTGTAGCTGTTCTCCTTGATCTCCTTTGCCGCACTGTACTCGTAAGCATCTGCGGTCATATAGAAATATACGGTATCGTCATAGATCAGCACGTTCGGGTCTGCCCCGTAATGCTGCTCAATGATGGGATTGCAATTCTCTACCCCCTTGAAACTCTTTGTGAGCTCCAGTCCTTTGAATAACTCCTCGTAGTTCACTACCTGCTCCTCCTCTGTGTTGTTCTCCGATACTGCGGCGTCCTCTCCCGCCGTTTCCGTTGGCTGTACAACGGCTGCTTCCGTTCCGGCGGTCTGTGCCCTGTTCTGTCCGCAGGCTGCCAGGATCAATGCGCCGGACAATGCCGTGCACCCCAACATGCCACAGATCACAGGCCTCCGTAACCATGTTCTTGTCTTCATTGCAAAACTCTCCCTTTAGTGAAACGAGAGCACTTTCTCATAGTCATACCCACGATCCGGTGTCGCATTTCGCTTTCTTATAGTATAGTATACAACACCGTTTCGCCTTATGACAATGCTTAGCTTGATTTTCTTGCCCTCTGCCTTAATAATACTACTGTTTACCGCCGGCTGCGCCCCACTTTTTATCAGTTCCGTCTCATTTTTTGTCGGATATGCCGGTTCGCCCAGATCGTGCCACAGTTTTAACGGGTTGCAGCAGGTCTCATCCACGGTCTGGGTGATCAGGGTGTATTCCCCGTCCTCTGCTGCCGGCAGTTCGATCTCGCGGGTAACTTCGTCTCCGTCGATGTTCCACAGGATGCCCGCATAACCGGCATCGCCCTTTACCAGTACCGCATCGTCATCGCGGTATACGCAGTCCTGCCCGAACAGCTTGAGCTGCTTGTAGAAATAGAAGGTCCAGAAGGTCGGCTTCGGGATGTTGCCGGCCGCCACCATACCAAATCCGCCGTGGAAGAGGGAATCCGGTACGCCCTGCTCTTCAAACACATCGCCAAAGGTCCAGTAGGAATATGCTTCGTTCACATCCCCCAGCCTGGATAACTGTCTTGCCAGATACGCCGCGTTGATATTGGTATCGTGGATCACACCCTTCGGGGTATAGGAGGTGCTGAACTCGGTCAGGTGAATGGGCATCCCCTTGTACTCTTCAAAGGAATCCACAATGTCTCTGGTGGACTGCAGATTGGCAAAACGCATCTCCGAGTCCTCCAGTTTGGAATAGTCGCAATGTCCGATCCGCTCCGGAAACTCCACCGTATAATGATGTCTGGTGATCATATCCGGCCGCAGTCCCTCCTTGCGGCAGAATTCCAAAAATGCCTGCGTCCATTCCGCATCCTTTACGCCGCAGATCGCCGGGCCGCCGACTTTGAACCGGCTGTCATAGGCTTTGATCGCGTTAAAGGTCTCTTTGAACAGCTTGAAATACTCCTCCATATCTGCCTTGTACCAAAATCCCGGCAGATTCGGCTCGTTCCATACTTCGATCGGCCATCCGGTCACTTCCTCGCCGTAGCGTCCCTTCAGATGCTTAAGCAGCGCGATGACCATATCCGTCCATTTCCTGTAATCCTTGGGCGGTGTGGTATTGCCCTTCCAGTAAAAGATCGTCTGCGTTCCGCTGGCCAGCTGCCCCGGCATAAAGCCCAGCTCCAGATACGGGCGGATATGCAGTCTTAAATAACTGTCAAAGATGCGGTCGATGTAAGTATAGTTGTACTCCACCTTTGTCTCGCCGTTTTCTTCATACTCGTGATAAATGGACACATCATCCGAAAACAGGCCGTGACCGCGGATAAAGGAAAATCCGATCTTGTCCTGTACATATTCCAGTTCTTTGAGGTACTCCTCGGTCAGAGCCAGCCCCAATCGCCCCGTTCCGACACAGTAGTCCACCTGATTGCGAAACGCCACCCGGTTGTCTGCATCCACAATGATCTTTTCTGTTGCCATAATACCTTCTCCTTTTTGTCGTATATTTTCTTATTCTGTAAGTGATTCTTTTTTATCTACTACGGATTTTCCCAGCCACTTCTTCCGGCGCCAATAATCCATAACGATCAGGCCTCGTATGCATTCATCCGTCGCCGTACCGGCAAAAATGCCCGCAACACCGAATCCCATCGCTACCCCCAGCACATAGCCCGTCGTAAGCCCCAGTCCCCAGTTACAGAGGATTCCCATGACCAGCGGGAAGATATACGCCCCGGCTGCTTTGAGACTGCTGACAAAAGTCATATTGGCGCAAAGGGATCGTAATGGATTTTTTCTGATTCATAATATGGTCTTCCGCTCCTATATTCCCAAATGATCGTCTTTCCTATATTAGCATCCGACCTGTATATTGCTTCTTATAATTTGACTTATCTCATATCAATTCTTGAGTAGTCGTTGTTTTTGCAGCCGTTCCCGGATCAGCCCGAGGAAGCGCTCGTTTTCCGGCTCATCCACCACTTCCAGTACCGGCCCGAAGGAGAGGATCTCGATGAGCAGCTCCGTTTCGTCATCTTTATCGTAAAAGATCTCACAGCGGTATAAGTCGTCCCCGATCCGGCAGGTGTTCTTGCGATAGTCCGCAAACTGCAGCATCGTCCGCTCCATGGCATTCCGGCTGTCCCGGATCAGCAGCGTCACCTTCTGCGGCGGCATCTCCGCTTTGACCGGCGGCTCCTTACGCTCCGCCTGCGTTTCCTCGTTTGCGATCGTCACATTCCGCATCCGCGACAGCCGCAGGGTATGCCGGCGCAGCCGCGTCTTTGTTTCGGAACAGCCCAGCAGCCGGAAGCAGTCGTTCTTTGCCGAATACTCCAGCTGCAACGGTTTGACGAGCAGATTGGTCGTCCGGCCGGTACGCGCCTCATAACGGATCCGTACCTGCTGTTCGTTGTGAATCGCCTGCAGGATCTTGCGGAAATGCGCCCGATACCCGGCATCCGCATAATCATCTCCATCGGAGAAACGGTCAAAACGGTAAAAATCTTCATAATGAAACAGCGGTGTCACATCGTTAAGCATCTCATCCAACGCCTGCCGATGGTCCTCTTCCAAAAACAGACCTGCGCGGGGATCCGCCAAAACCGCCTTCAGCCAGCGTTTTTGCAGCCGACTCAAAGGCTGCTTTACACCACCTCGGATCTTGGAGCGATACGCCCCGTCCTGCTCTTCAAAGAGTTCCCATTCATTGGCAGACAGTTTCGGCAACAAAAACAACAGGCTCTCTCCGAAGCCGTGTTTTTGTACGGTATCCTGCAGCATCTTCCGGCTGATGTTCCCCTTCTTCGTCAAAAGAAGATTGACGATACCGAAATATCGATTGTAGATCTCCGAAAACAGTCGTTCCATAACTTATATTTCTATGCCGTATTTTTGATACATCTTCTCCAGATCGGAGAAAAAGATCCGTTCCAGCCTCGCATTGCGCCCCAAAAGCTGCTCGCCGTCGGTGTCGTAGATCTCCATTTCCGCGATCCTGCCCGTAAAACTACGGATCCACGGAAACATCTCCATCGCGTCCTTGACCGTCTTTTCAAAGCGGAAGGTATCCGGTGCGATCCGCTCCACACTGCCGCCTTCCCCTTCCCGCTGCAGACGCTTTACAATATATGGCTCCGTTCGTTCATCCGCATGGATCGTCAGGATCAGTTTCTGCATGCTGCCTTTTCCGGGAATCAAAGGTGCAAAGGATACGCCCCAGACAGATTCTCTTGCCGCCTCCAGTTGCTGCCGGTGCTCTGCGCTGTTACTATCCGTATCCGGAAGGATCATCACTTCTTTGATCTGATCCAGCCGCACACATTCAAAATGCGCAGACCTTTTACTTTCCATATACAGACAGACAAATCGCCGTCCGCTGCGCTGGCTCACAAAGATCTGCATCGGATAGCCGCGTTTGCGCTGACCCTCGGCCTCCATATGCCGGTTGTTCTGCACCCGCACCTCCGCTTTTTTGCTTTCTTGGATGGCATCCAGCATTGCCAGCAGGATCTCATCTTCCAGTGTAAATGTCGGAAAGCCGTGTTTCACCCGAAAGATCTCATTCTTTTCAAATCGCGCGGACAGGATCGTATCCCCGACCACCCCCAGCGGCATATCCATCTGAAAACAGCGGATCAGATCCGAAAGTTCTTCGGTTGCCGGCAGTTCCTCATAGCGGATCCCCCGGCTGTACAGAACACTTTTGCCTTCCTTCTTTACGGTAAGCAGGCCTTCCTCCGCATATTCGTTGCATTTGCGGCGTACGATCTGCAGGTCCGCTTCGTAACCGTATTCATCCATCAGCAGGTCGGTCAGTTCCGATGCGGAATAGGCCGCCTGCCCATCTTCCAATAGTTTCAGAAGAAAGAAATGCAGGCTCAGATCCCGATCCGTAAAGCTCTTGGTCTGCCACACACGAAACAGCGGGTTCGTATCCAGTTTTTTCTGATCGATCTGCAGGGAAATGTTTTTGGATTTGCCGCCTTCGTTATAGTCCTCGCGGACATATTCCGGCAGCCAGCTGATGATGCGTCGGCGCTCGTCATCGTAGGTACGCGCGCTTTTCCCGGGGAAATCACTGCGGCTTTTAAAACCATATACAAAGAAATCCCTTACATAATCGCGACACTTATCGATGTTTTTGATCAGTTCCTGAAAATCCGACATGAAACAATTGTACCATCTTCGCAGCTTTTTTGAAATGATTATTTCTATGGCGTCTGCTATCTTGTGTATATGCAGGATAGCTCAGTTGGTAGAGCACGGAAAAACGGATCATGTGAGTGATCCTAACCGCAACAACCTTTTCGCTTAGGACGACGGTGTCGCCGGTTCGAATCCGGCTCCTGCTATTGCCCCTCCGGGGGCGGGAACAGTGACACATACAGCAACCATTCCATCGGTTCAAAATCAACGCGATAGCTTGATCTCGCCGGTTCGAATCCGGCTGAAAAGGGAAAAAATGTGTCATGAAAAATGGGGGCGCAGACAGCAACTACAACACTCTTCCAAAGTGATAAAAGCGTCCTGAATATGTTAGGAGGAAAGAAAAATGAATTTTGCAAACTTACTCAGAAAAGAAGCTCGTTTTACCCGTACCGAAAATGACGCGGTAGCACTCAGCACCACCGGAGATGCCTGCCTGGATCTGTTCGGTACTATGGGCGCACTGCGTGAAGCAGAAGATGTCCGCATCGAACGCCTCTTTGCGGATGCCTATAAAGAAGATGCTCTTTTTGCCACCAAACTGGCATTCTATGGCCGTGATGTGCGTGGTGGTCTGGGCGAACGCCGGACCTTCCGTGTCCTGTTGCGCTATATGGCGCAATACCATCCCGAAGCATTGCGCGCCAATCTGGATCTGGTAGGCGTTTATGGCCGTTACGACGATCTCTACGAGTTGACAGGCACACAACTCGAGGATGAGATGTGGGCGGCCATGAAGCTCCAGTTCGAAGAGGACCGACGCAATATGGCAGAAGGTCACGCGATCTCTCTGCTTGCAAAATGGATCAAAACTGCAGATGCCAGCTCCGAAAAAACGCGCAAAATGGGTATCCTGACCGCGCAGAAACTGGGCTATTCGGTATACGAATTCAAACGGATCGTTCGTCAGATGCGTAAACATATCGGCATCGTAGAATCTCTGATGAGCACCGGCAAATGGGATGAGATCAGCTACAGCGCTGTTCCGTCCCGTGCGATGATGATCTATCGTAATGCGTTCCGACGCCACGACGAAGATCGCTTCGACACCTATATCAACCGTGCAGTGAACGGAGAAGAGAAAATCAACTCCGCAACGCTGTATCCGTATGATATTGTGGAAAAATATCTGTCGTTTTCGTGGAATATCGCGAATGTACAGATTCCGGCAGAAGAGTCGAAAGTATTGGAAGCACAGTGGCGTGCACTCCCGGAATATGTGGAAGAAGGCACCAATGCGCTGGTAATGGCAGATGTATCCGGCTCCATGATGGGTCGTCCGATGGCAACCTCCATCGGTCTGGCATTGTACTTTGCAGAACACAACCGTGGTGACTACCACAACCTGTTCATGACCTTTTCCGGCGCTCCGGAAATCGTCACCGTCAAAGGCGATACCCTGCAGCAGAAACTGGGCTCCATCGCGAAAGCAAAATGGGGTATGAATACCGATCTGTATGCAGCATTCCGAAGAATACTGGATCTGGCGCGTCAGAACCATACGCCGAAAGCAGATATGGTAAAAACCATCATCGTCATCTCGGATATGGAGATCGACCGCTGTGGTGATCGTGACTGGTCCTTCTACGATATGATGCGCGCAAAATATCGTATGGCAGGTTACGAGATCCCGAATGTGATCTTCTGGAATGTGAACAGCCGTCACGATGTGTTCCATGCCGACGGCAACCGCAAGGGTGTACAGCTCTGCTCCGGCCAGTCCGCTGCAGTGTTCAAACAAATGCTGGCCTGCATCGGTATGACACCGCTGGAAGCTATGAAACAGGTGATCAACAGCGAGCGCTACGAAGCGATTCGGATCAGTGCATAGCAAATGAAACAGGCAGCTCTTTCGTTATGTATGTATTCACAACGAAGGGGCTGTTTTCCGCGCTTGTCCCATTCGCTCAGATCTACTATGCATTGTTCTCCATTGATTTCTTTTGTAAAGAACAGTCTTCCCTGCTCTTCCCATCCGTTTCTTTTCAAAGTATAACAATACCGTTCCATCGCTCGGGTTCCTTCCCATATCCTAATGCGCCTTCTCGATCGATTCCGTATCTTCTACCAATAATTCCT
>CAMJAP010000092.1 GCA_946403625.1 uncultured Lachnospiraceae bacterium | reverse complement strand
TTCTTTTCGTTCAATTCCGCTGTATGGTGCCAGTCTCCGGCAATACCGTCAGAAGTGATCTTGCGGGAGCGGAACATGTCGAACATATAATATCCGACAGCGATCAACAGAGTAAGAAAGATAATGCCGACGATCATTCCGGCAATGTCTCTCTTCTCCCGATTCTTCTTCTGTTTCACCTTAACTGTTTTCATCTTACTTCATTCCTCCTCATAGTTTAATATTGATAAAGAAGTAATCATCTTAATAAGTTCCTGTTTTATTCCCCGATCTCTTCCAGACGCTGTCTGGCTTTGTCGGCCTGCGCGCTCTCCGGGAACAGCGCCAGCAGATCGTTAAACTTTTCGGAAGCTACGCTCACATTGCCGCTGTCATAGTAGCAAACGCCCAGATAATACAAGGCATCATCATTCGCCGGATCATATAAATACGCTTTCTCCAGGCTATTGATCGCTACGGCATAATCCTGCTGCCGATAAGCTTCCAAACCGGCATCGTAGTAACTGTCTGCCACCGAATCACCGATCTCGTCTTTTAACTGCGCATACAGTTCACGAAATTCCGGTGAAGCCTCTTCCAGATAGGATTCCGGGATCATTCCCAGATACTGTTCCACTTCCAATGCGCCCTGCGACTCATCCAGATATGCACTGGCTGCTGCCTGTAAATGGTCATTTACGGTGAGCACGCCATTTGCGCCCGTATAGTTCTCCAGTTCCGCTCTCTGATCGGCAATGGTCTGCTCCAACTCGCGAATGCGCGCGTTCATATCCGTGATGTCCGCATTTTTCGCATCCAGCTGCTCTCCCAGAGCCGCCTGCTGTTCGTTGCATTGGGTCCGAACGGCAGATTCCCTGCCCGGTACGATCAGGAAATAGGTCACCAGCACACCTACGATGATACCCATTCCGATCTGAAGCAGTGTCGTCAGCCCCGAAATCTCCTTATGCCCTACCGGCTGAATGATGGTCTCGTTGCCGTTGCTGAAACTGACGGCCGCAACCCGTTCTTTCTTTTCTTTCCGCTTGCGGTTACCGACCGGCTCTCCGCCGTAAACGCCCTGCTCCGCTTCCTGCAGATACCGCAGGGTATCCACATCACCGCAGTCGATCTCACGGCAGGCTTCCAGTCCCTTCAGAGCCTTTTCATATTCGCCTTTTTGAATGTACAACAGCGCCAGTAACTTACGCGCTTTTACAAATTTCGGATTCAGGCTCAGTACCTTTTTCAACTGGATCACCGCCAGATCATAACTGCGGTCTCCCTGATTGCAAAGGTCCAATGCCACATTATACTTTTTTAAAGTTGCCCCTATGGTATCCAGCCTTCCTTTGTCCGACTGCACCATATTGATATATTCATCTGCCAGATTCTTTTCCGGACGGATATTCTTGCTGATGACCCACTCGACAAAGGCAGCTACCGCTTCGCCCATCTCATAATAGATCAGTCCAAGCAGATTTCTGGCATCCACATGGTTTTTGTTACAACGCAATGCGCCCCGCAGGGACTTGATCGCTCCGGACAGATCCCTTACACTCGCCCGGTCCAAACCGTCGTTATACAAACGGTTGGCTGTATACATGATCTTTTTATATTTGCGCACATCCGCTCCGCAGCTGGTGCAATAGTCCAACTCCGACAAGGGGAAACCACAATTGTAACACTCCATCCCCCGGTCTCCTATTCGTCATCTACGGGCGTCTCATCATAATCATTCGCCAGATTGATGAAGATGCTCATCATATCGGTCAGGTCTTCGCTGTATACCGCATCTTCCGTATCTGCAATCTCCAGACTCCTGCTGAATTTTTTCAGTTCTTCTTCAAAAGTGATCAACTTCGACAGCTCCGTTCATAAATCCACTTTCACACATACAAAACAACTATACAAAAAACAACAGGAAAAATCAATGCTTGCCGCACCAATTTTTCCCGTTTTTTGATTTTTTGTTACATTTGCCTTACTCTTACTTCGACAGATTGGCAATCTGTGCCTTCACCTGCTCCATCATTTTGGTATACTTTTCCAATTTTGCCTTTTCCTCGGCAATCTTGGCTTCCGGAGCCTTGGAAACAAACTTTTCGTTGGAAAGCATACCGTTTACACGCTTCAGCTCGCCTTCCAGACGCTGCTCTTCCTTCTTCAGACGCTCCAGTTCCTTCTCCAGGTCTACCAGATCGCCCAGCGGCATATAGATGTTGACATGTGCGATCACTACGGATACCGCATCATCGGCAATGCCGGTCTTGTCTGCCTGTACGATCACATCAGATGCATAAGCCAGTGTCTTAAAGAAGTCACTGTTGCCGGTAAAGATCGCACGCTTCTCCTCGGAATCGGATACCACGAATACCTGTGCCTTCTTGGAAGGCGGTACGTTCATACCGGTACGCGCGTTACGGATACCGCGGATTGCTTCCTTGATGGTCTCAATCTCGGCTTCTTCCTTTGCAAAGTCTCTTGCCTCGTCATATACCGGCCAGGAAGATACCATAATGGACTCTTCTTCCTCCTGCAGTGTGCAGAAGATTTCCTCGGTAACGAACGGCATATACGGATGCAGCAGCTTCAACGCATCGATCAGCACGGTCTTTAAGGTATACAGCGCTGCGTTACGGGATGTGGTGTCATCCTTTGCGTACAGACGCGGCTTCACCATCTCGATGTACCAGTCGCAGAACTCGTCCCAGATGAAGTCGTAGATCTTCTGTACCGCTACGCCCAGCTCGTACTTTTCCATGTTCTCCGTTACATCTTTGATCAGACGGTTCACACGGGAGATGATCCAGCGGTCTGCCGGCTTCAGATCTGCCACTTCCGGCTTGGTCGGCTGTGTATCTTCCATATTCATCATAATAAATCGGGAAGCATTCCAGATCTTATTTGCAAAGTTACGGTTTGCTTCTACCTTTTCATAGTAGAAACGCATATCGTTACCCGGCGCATTACCGGTAACCAGCGTCAGACGCAGTGCATCCGCACCATACTGACGGATGATCTCCAGCGGATCGATACCGTTCCCCAGGGACTTACTCATCTTGCGGCCCTTATCATCGCGAACCAGACCATGGAAGAGTACGGTGTGGAACGGTCTCTCGCCCATCTGCTCGTATCCGGAGAAGATCATACGGATAACCCAGAAGAAGATGATATCGTATCCGGTTACCAATACGTCCGTCGGATAGAAATACTTCAGTTCTTTGGTCTGCTCCGGCCAGCCCAGAGTCGAGAACGGCCACAATGCGGAGGAGAACCAGGTATCCAGGGTATCCGGATCCTGATTGAAATGCGTACCGCCGCACTTCGGACACTTGGTCGGCGCCTCTTTGGCAACTACGGTCTCACCGCAATCCGCACAGTAATATGCCGGGATACGGTGTCCCCACCACAGCTGACGGGAAATACACCAGTCACGGATATTGTCGGTCCAGTTGAAATAGGTCTTCTGCAGGCTTTCCGGAACCAGACGGATCTCGCCTTCCTTTACGGCCTTCTGCGCCGGCTTGATCAGCTCGTCCATCTTTACGAACCACTGTGCTTTTACCAGCGGCTCTACCGTGGTCTTGCAACGGTCGTGGGTTCCTACATTATGTACATGATCTTCGATCTTTACCAGCAGGCCCATCGCATCCAGTTCTTTTACGATGGCTTCTCTGGCCGCATAACGATCCATGCCCTCGTACTTACCGCCGTTTGCATTGATCGTTGCATTGTCGTTCATGATATTGATGATCGGCAGGTCGTGGCGCTTACCTACTTCAAAGTCGTTCGGGTCATGTCCCGGGGTGATCTTTACAACACCGGTACCGAACTCGCGGTCTACATATTCATCCGCCACTACCGGGATCTTGCGGTTCATCAGCGGCAGCATCAGATTCTTTCCGATCAGATGCTTGTATCTCTCATCCTCCGGATGTACCGCCACTGCGGTATCACCCAGCATAGTCTCCGGACGGGTGGTCGCGAAGATCAGATATTCGCCGCTCTCGCTGCCGTCGTCGTTCAGGATCGGATACTTGATGTGCCAGAAATGTCCGGCCTGCTCCTGATATTCTACCTCCGCATCGGAGATGGAGGTGTTACATACCGGGCACCAGTTGATGATACGGGAACCCTTGTAGATGTACCCTTTTTCGTACATCTTTACAAACACTTCGTTTACGGCCTTGTTGCATCCCTCGTCCATGGTGAAACGCTCTCTGTCCCAGTCACAGGAGGAACCGAGCTTCTTCAACTGATTCACGATGCGTCCGCCGTATTCTTTCTTCCAGGCCCAGGCTCTCTCCAGGAAACCTTCTCTTCCCAGGTCTTCCTTGGTGATACCCTCTTCCTTCATCTTTTCAATGATCTTTACTTCCGTAGCGATGGAAGCATGGTCCGTACCCGGCTGCCACAGTGCGTTGTAGCCCTGCATACGCTTGAAACGGATCAGGATATCCTGCATGGTCTCGTCCAATGCGTGTCCCATATGCAGCTGTCCCGTGATATTTGGAGGCGGGATCACGATCGTGAACGGTTTCTTGCTCTCATCTACTTCTGCGTGGAAGTATTTCTTATCCAGCCATTTCTGATACAGCCGGTCTTCGATCCCGCTGGGATCATAGGTTTTTGCCAGTTCTTTTGCCATTTGATTTATCCTCTTTCTTCTATAATTAATGTCTTTTTATCTTTCCATCAGCCAGAATGCTGCGCTGTAAGGAGGCAGTTCACTTCCACCACCGAAATCGTGCAGATTTCCCGTGATCAGATCCGTCGCCTGACCGCAGCCCGCATCAAAGTGTGCCACATACGGATTGCTGTCCATATTGATGGCGACCATGACTCGCTCACCATCCACCTTGCGCTCAAAGATGCACTGCTTGTTCTGCAGCAGGACATTGCGCATACCGCCATAGTTGAGTGCCTTGCTGTTTTTCTTTGCCTCAGCCAGCTTGGCGATATAATCTGTCAGTCCGTTCCACTCCGGTGCATCAAAGGAAGGACGCAGTGCCGGATCGCCCTGCGACTTGTCTGCCTTGACGCCCCACTCGCTTCCGTAGTAGACGCAGGGGATGCCCGGCATACCGAATACCATCGCATAGACCAGCGGCAGGCAGTTCGGATCCTGAATGAGCGATGCGATACGGGAGACATCGTGGTTGTCCGCAAAAGACAGCAGATGCGCTCCGCGGCAGACCGTCCAGTCTTCCGGTCCGAACAGACGCATCAGACTGTGGATGATCTCAAACATATTGCAGGAATTGAATCCGGAATGAATGCCCTTATAGCACTGGTAGTTGGTCAGCGAATGGATGTGCATCTCATTCAGCATACGACCGTACTCTCCGTGCAGCACCTCTCCTAATAGGAAGAAATCCGTTTTTTTGCTATCCGTAAACTCCCGCAATCTGCGCAGGAACTCGTGATCCAGGCAATATGCCACATCCAGGCGGATGCCGTCGATGTCAAACTCGTTGATCCAGCCTTCGACCGCGTGGAAAATATGCTGTATCACATCTTCATTATGCAGGTTCAGCTTAACCAGATCGTAGTTGCCTTCCCAGCCCTCATACCACAGGCCGTCGTTATAGTTGGAATTACCGCCGAAATCGATGCGGTTGAACCAACTTACATACGGAGAAGACTCACGATTGCGAAGTACATCCTGAAATGCCCAGAAACCGCGGCCCACATGATTGAACACGCCATCCAGGACGACTTTGATGCCTTCCTTATGTAATTCCTTGCAGACTCGGGCAAAATCCTCATTCGTACCAAGCCGCGTATCCAGCTTTGTGTAATCCCGGGTATTGTATCCGTGGGTATCGGATTCAAAGACCGGCGAAAAATAGATCGCGTTACAGCCCAGCTTCTTGATGTGCGGGATCCAGTCCAGCACTTTCAGGATCCTCGACTGTGCCACACCGTCGTTCTCAAACGGCGCCCCGCAGAAACCCAGCGGGTAGATCTGATAGAATACACTCTCATAAGCCCACATAAGCAAGTCTCCTCTCTATGTTTATTCTGTCAAATACATAATTGATTATTTTACCACAGAATCATGCGCTCTGCACGCATTTTTTGTTATTCTTCGCCGCTCTGCATCTCCCAAAAAGCATTCACCGCATTTCCGATCCCGTTCACATTTGTCACGGAAAAGCCCTGCCATTCCCTCGGGAACATCCTCTGGTAGGAATAATCCAAAAAACGCTCATCCAAAAGTGCCACGACGCCCCGGTCCTTTTCCGTCCGGATCACACGCCCTGCCGCCTGCAATACCTTGTTCATCCCCGGGTAACGATAGGCGTAGTCAAAGCCCTTCTCGTCAAAAAACTCCTTGATGATCTCCCGCTCGCTGCAGATCTGCGGAAAACCGACCCCCACAATGATGCTGCCGATCAGCGCATCCTCCTTTAAGTCAATCCCTTCCGAAAAAATGCCGCCCAATACGCAGAAGCCGATCAGGCTATCCGGCAGAGGTATCTTTCCGACCATTTCCGCAGGAACCAGTCCCGTGCGGGTAAATCTGGAGAGGAACTCCTCCCGTTCACTTTCCGTCATCCGCTCTTTCTGAACGATACACTCGGTTCCGGTCTCCGTTTCCGTAAAATACCGGTCAAAGGTCTCCTGTACTTCTTTCATAAAGGCAAAGGACGGGAAGAACACCAGATAGTTCCCCGGCTTGACCGATACGATCTCGGAGATATGTCTGGCGATATTAAAATAGGTATTGGCATTTCTTCTGGTATAGCGGCTGGTCACATCCCTGCAGACAAAGACGCCCAGCTTATCTCTTTTAAAGGAAGATTTTGCATATACCTCATAGTCTTCTTTTTCGCCGCCCAGAAGATTTTTGTAATACTGGATCGGAAGCAGCGTTGCCGAAAAGAGTATGCTGCTCCTGCCCTTCGCCATACATTCCGCCAGATTCTTTCGCGGGTTCACGCACAGCAGCTTGAGCATAAATCTACCGTCTTCCATCAGTTCCGTGTAGATGCGATAGTTCTCATCCAGCCGCTCATAAATGGTCAGGAAATGTCCGATCAGGAAATAAAACTCCAACACTTCATCCTTCACGCCGGTGTTTTCCTCTTCCTCGAGGAATTCCGCCAAGGATGTGTTCAGCCCCTGTACCAGCCCCGCAAACGCATCAATCTCATCCAGTACCTTAACCTTTTCGCAATCCCGTTTCAGCCGCAGCAGTTCCCGGTTACACTTATCCAGTCCCCGGATCAGTTTGAACAAAAGCGGTATCCCGCGGCTTTTTCTTTTGCTCTTCAGCTCATCATTTGCCGCCTTCTCCGTCACCTCGTTCAGCTTTCGCTTCAGCAAAAGAAAATCTTCTTTAAATAATTCCGCACTGTACATATCCCGTCCGCGTTCCACCAGATTGTGTGCCTCGTCTACCAGGAAGGTGTAGTCTCCGGCATTCCCGTCCGCGAAATATCTCTTCAGAGCAACATGCGGGTCAAATGCATAATTATAGTCACAAATGACGGTGTCACAGAACAGACTCAGATCCAGACTCAGCTCAAACGGACACACCTGATGTTTCTCGGAGATCTCCGTTACCTTGTCACGGTCCATTCCGTCATAATGCGTGATCGCATCATAGATCGCATCGTTGATCCGGTCGTAATGTCCTTTTGCATAAGGACATGCCTCCGGATTGCACTCCGCCTTCTCCAGAGGACAGATCTTTTCCTTGGCTGTGATCTCGATACTCTTGAGCCGCAGCCCCTGCTTGCGCATGATCTGCAGTGTATCGCAGGCCACCGTTCGGGTAATGGTCTTGGCCGTCAGATAAAAGATGCGGTCCGTCAGATTCTCCCCCATTGCCTTGATCGCCGGAAACAGCGTGGTGATCGTTTTACCGACGCCCGTCGGCGCTTCCAAAAAGAGCTTTTTGCTTTCCCGTATCGTCTGATATACATATACCGCCAGCTGCCGCTGCCCCTCCCGATAGGGAAAGGGAAACTCCAGACTCCCGATGGAGATCTGCCGCGTCTCTTTCCAGGCGAAGGCAAAATCCGCCCACTTGCGGTATCCCCGCATCAGATCTTCGAACCAGTCCCGGATCTCATTCCAGGCATACTCCTCAAAAAAGTACTTGAGTTCCTCCGTTTCCGCATTGCAGTAGGTCATTCGCACACAGATCAAGGGCAGCTTATGCTGCAACGCATAGATGTACGCATATACCTTTGCCTGCGCCAGATGCACCGGGTCCGGAGCCGTCATCCGCTCCAGCTTCTTATGCACACACTTGATCTCATCGATCGTGATTTGATCGAATTCTTCATTTATTAAATACTGATTTATTGAAATCTGATTTGCCTGTATATTCGGTTCTTCCGGTTTGTTCAGGCTCTCGTTTATGATACCGTCTGCGCGCCCCTCGATGCGCACTACATAGTTTTCCGTCACATATTCATAGCGTAACGATACCTCGGCACTGTACTCCGGTCCCTGGCTGCGCTGGATCTTCCGATGGAGACGGCTTCCCTCCTGCATAGCCTTTTCCGGCGATACGGTATGCCGGTTGTCAATATCCCCGGACCGCAGCATAAACTCCACCAATTGCCGCACCGAGAGCGCGATCACAAAAGATGGCTTTTTTTCATTGTTCTCAATATTTTCAGTTGTCTGTTCCGCCGGTACCGTACTCATAAATTTCATATTAGCATAGCAGAACATACGTTTCAAGCATAATCCTATTATGTCTCCCCTTTATGTCCGCCGATTATGTTACCCGGATTACTGAAATTACTTAATATTTTATGTAAATCAGCGGAATTATGTCATCCGTTTTGAATTCGGTCTGCATGCTATGACTCTTTCATTATGGCAAACCGAAATTTATGATATTTTTATCCGATTTGATCCAGACCATTTCGGTCAAAAATCGGATTATTCCTCTGTTTATTTCATGCTTTTTATTTTGTCTATTTACGATTTAACTACTGCTACAGTGCTATATTATGTTACTCTTATTCTTTCTCTTGCCGAATTTTCATATCGGATTTTATGTTATCCTGTATACTTGCATCCCACTCCATCCTACTTTGTTAACAAAAAAATATTATGACACCCGCTCCCTATTACACACAAAAAAAGCAGGTGCCGAACGGACACCTGCTTATGATCTTGCGTACTATGAAATGATTCCGGCTTTCTTACTTTGCCGCCGTGGTCGGAGCGCTGCGGCGGACCGGACCTCTGGCGATCACATCCTTTAACCGCGCCGCTTCAAACAAAAGTTTTCGTGCCGCCCAGGCAAAATACAGAATGAACGGAATCTGGCTGGCAAGCATAAATGCATACTGGATCGTATGCTCCGTCATTCCCTGCTGCCGTTCTGCCCGTAAGAAATATACGATTGCTACCGCCAAAGCCAAACACACCAATGCAACGATGGCCATAACGATCCCCTGGCGCAGACAATGCTTCTGAACCGCCGATTGGTCTGCAAAACTCTCCGGTCGTTTCTGTTCCTCATAGCTCTGCCGCCAGATATAGCAGTTAAAACTCTTTCCCAGGTATTCCCATCCTTTGTCGATCGCCATCTGCATATATAACGCCTTGGACATCGTACTGCAATCTACAACAAATCTTGCTTTCTGCGCCTTTTCCTCAGTGAACTCATAATAAAACAGCCCACTTTCTCCTACCGGTCGCAGGATTTTTCCGTCCCGGCTCATCTCCTCAAGGAAATATTCCATCTCGGACGGAACAATGTACTTGAGCGATGCAAACATCTTTTTTTGCATTCCCATGTTCTTTTCCCCTTTCAGAACACTCTCTGATACAGCCTTCGGATCACGTATACCGCAACCCGCCATATTCTGTTTATTATATCTGATTTTTACGGTCTGTTCAATAGTCGGCACGGAAATTATAAAATTCCTTATAAGCCGGACACAAAAAACTCACAAAAAAACCAATCTGAATCTGCTGACAAACCGCACTCCTTATTTTATAATGTTTTTATCACATCAACGATTTCATTTGTTTCAGAAAGGATCTGCAATGGATAATGCAAAAACCCGGGATAACATCTTAATTCAGGCAGAAAACCTCAGTATGATCTACGGAAACGATCATAAAGCCGTAGATGATATGAGTTTCTCGATCAAAGCAGGGGAGATCGTCGGTTTTGCCGGACCAAACGGTGCCGGAAAGACGACGGTGATCAAAATGCTGACCGGCATTCTTCGCCCGGTGACAGGACGCGCTCTGATCGCCGGAAAGGATATTGTAAAAGAGCCGCTGGCTGCAAAACAATCCTTTGCCTATGTCGCCGACAATCCGGACGTGCTTCTGCAGCTGACCGGCCTGGAATATATCAATTTTGTAGCGGATATCTACAAGATCCCCGAAGAGGAACGTGCTCCCCGTGTCAAAGATCTGGCGGCGCGCTTCGGTATGACCGATGCGCTGGAAACGCCCATGCGGGAATACTCCCACGGTATGCGCCAGAAACTGATGGTCATTGCGGCTCTGACCCACAATCCTCCTGCCTGGATCCTGGACGAACCGATGACCGGCCTCGATCCCTCTGCCGCCTATGAGCTGAAGCAGATGATGCGCGAACATGCCGCAAAGGGCAACTGCGTATTGTTCTCCACCCATGTTTTGGAAGTTGCCGAGAAACTCTGCGACCACATCATCATCATGAATTACGGTCATTCCCTGTATCAGGGCACCATCGAAGATCTGTCGGCCGCACATCCCGGCCAGGATCTGGAAGAGATCTTCCTGGAGATGATCCGCTACAAAACCGGAGAATAAATCGCCTATGAACAATGTACGCACTCTTTTTAATGTATACCGCGCCAATTTTGAGATGCCCACTCCAAAGAAAGGTCTGAAGGGCAGCCTCTATCTTTCCTTTGGCCTGATCGCCTTTTTCTGTATTATGCTGCCATGCTGCCTGATCGTCGGATATATGACCTACATCATGTCTCTGGCGCTGATGGTGGAACACAATACGATCAACGCCCTGCTTTCCGAAGTGCATATCATTTCCGCCTTTTCCATGATCTTCAGTATGCTGGTCGTATTCAATGTTCTCTTCTTTTCCTCCGACCGGGAATATATGGTCACCTTGCCACTCTCCCATTGGCAATTGCTGTCCGCCAAGTTTTGGCATACCTATATGGCAGAAAGCGTCATGGAGTTTATGGTCCTCATTTCCATGTTCATCGGTCACTTTGTTGCCGCTGCCCACAGCTATGGTGCAGGCAACGCACTCGGTCCGGTACAGATCCTCTCCGCCATCATCGGCACCGTGGTCACTCCCCTTTTACCGCTTGCATATTGCACGATATTAAGTCTTGTTTTAATGTCTGTTCTGAAGAAAGTACGAAGCATCAAAGTGTTCTACCATGTTTCCACCATATTATTGCTGGTTTTTGTTGCAATCTTCCTGCTTTCCTTCCGCGGAATGGGTGGCGTAAACGTAACTAATTATATGGATTCCCTTTCCAGCGGGGCAAACCTGTTTTTGCAGATCTGCAATATTTTATTCTTTACGGTTCCTTTGCTCGGTAAGGCCATCGGCTCCGGCAGCATCCTCTCCCTGCTGCTTTACCTGGCAGGCAATGCCGCCGTCGTCGCTGTCATGCTGTTTCTCGGATACCTTCTTTACCAGGAAGGACTCTATACTGCCGGCGCACTCGGAAGCTGCAAGAAAAAGGCGGATGTGAGTAAATTAAATCTGAAATCAACTTCTGTTTTCGGTACTTATGTTAAAAAAGAATTAAAGGTTTTGTTACGCACCCGCGCCTATGCGTCGAACTGCTTTTACATCAATCTGCTTTGGCCGGTCGGTGTTTTGATCCTGTTTTCCTTATCCGAAAACAATGAAAATATCCTTCGTTTTCTGGATCTTTACCGGGAGGGATATTCCCGAGCAGCACTCATCCTGTTGCTCATCATCATCTTTATTGCCTTTGTAGCCTCGGCACTCAACAGTCTGTCTTCCACCGCCTTTACCAGAGAAGGCGCTCATGTAGACATCATAAAATACATCCCGGTGCCCTATGAGACACAGATGTATGCCAAGGCTGCCGTCGCCCTCATCGTTACCTATCCGGCATTGCTCCTGACGGTCATCCTCGCATCGTTCTATGTCGGCTGGTCCGCTTTGTGGTCCGTCTACTATTGTCTGCTGGCTTTGAGCGCCCTGATCCTTTCCATCGTGACCGGTCTGGCTATGGACTCTGCTGCCCCCTTCACGCTATGGGATGATGAATACAGTGCCCTGCGCGGCAACCTAAACAGCTTCTTCAATATGGCAGTGATCATGGTGCTCGCCATCTTCGTCTGCGGTATCGCTTTCCTGGCCTTTGAACTGACACCCCTGGGTATCGTACCGGTTCACCTGCTGATCCTCGGTCTGCTGATCGTATTGGATGTCATCGCCGTGATCTTTGGCCGAAAGATCATCCTCCGGAATATGGAAGAGTTGTATTGATAAGATTCCTATAATATCCTAATCAAAAAGAACCATAGCGATTCGCTATGGTTCTCTTTATATATTCGACTTCCGATCAATGATGGAACAGACGGATTCCGGTGAATGCCATCACGATGCCCAGCTTGTTGCAGGCCTCGATCACCAGGTCATCTCTCTTGGAACCGCCTGGCTGTGCGATGTACTTTACGCCGGAACGGCTTGCACGCTCTACGTTATCGCTGAACGGGAAGAATGCATCGGAGCCCAGAGCCACATCGGTAGCCTGTGCCAGCCAAGCCTGCTTCTCTTCCTTGGTGAAGACTTCCGGCTTTACCTTAAAGATCTTCTGCCAAGCGCCCTCTGCCAATACATCCATATAATCCTCACCGATGTAGAGGTCGATGGAGTTATCACGGTCCGCACGACTGATGCCGTCTACAAACTGCAGCTCCAGTACCTTCGGGCACTGACGCAGCAGCCAGTTGTCTGCCTTGCTGCCTGCCAGGCGTGTGCAGTGGATACGGGACTGCTGTCCTGCACCGATACCGATGGCCTGTCCGCCCTTTGCATAGCATACGGAGTTGGACTGGGTATACTTCAGTGTGATCAGCGCGATCACCATATCGATCTTGGCCTGCTCGGACAGATCCTTCTTCT
>CAMJAP010000091.1 GCA_946403625.1 uncultured Lachnospiraceae bacterium | reverse complement strand
CTGTAGTAGAAGTTCAGGGCGAGACCGCTTACCTGAAGATCGCTGACAAGTCCATTCCTCTGAATGCTGAGAAGTCCAAGAAGATCATCGATGGTGGTTATGACGGCAAGACCGTTACCTTTGGTATCCGTCCGGAAGATGTATATGACAGCGAGATGATGGTGGAAGCTAATCCGCTGAGCGTATTCGAAGCTACCATCCGTGTATACGAGCTTCTGGGTGCTGAAGTATTCCTGTACTTCGATCTGGATGAGTTCCCGATGACCGCTCGTGTGGATCCGAGAACTACCGCCAGACCGGGCGATGTTGTACGTTTCGCATTCGATACTGACAAGATTCACGTATTCGATAAGGAAACCTCTCAGATCATCACCAACTAGTCTGAAAGAAAGACCTATCTGCCGCCGGACAGCAATGTCCGGCGGTTTTTTCGTTTATTTGACACGTTTATGTGGAAAGTGTAAAATTATGATGTGCTTTTGTCGTTCCCTCGCAAGCGGGGAAGTACAGTTACGACAGAACGAAAGGACATATCATAAATGGACAGAGCAAAACGGCTGGAAGATGCCTTGCGGGATCTGGAGAAAGCAGGCAGGATCGGCGCGGAGGAAGTGCAATATCTGCTGGATGTGATGCAGCAGGAAGACAGCGTGGAACAATTTTTTTCGGAACTGATCCGGGGTATGTCGGCAAAAGACGAAAACGAAATGTCCCGACGCACCAAAGGGCTGGAATTGCCGTCGGATGCCGGGTGGATCGTATATCATATCCAGACCGATTATCCGGAAGAGGCGAGAGAGCTGCTGGGGCAGATCTATTCCGATCCGAAGGAAGCGGTATTTCCGGAGGGGGATTCGGGAATGTTGCGTCTGGTACATATGGCAGCGGATCAGGATGTGCGGCAACAGGCCAAAGAGACGGCCGAACAGATCGTCAGCATGATCAACACCGAGCTGATGGAAAAGGTATATGTGGGCTACAGCGATGTATGTGAACTGTCCGGGTTACATACGGCAGATGTGCAGGCAGCAATGGCACTGGAGATCCTTCGTACTTTTTATGAAGAGCGGTTGGAGGCAGGCTACGGTTCCCTTGGGATCGGGCGATTGGTATACAGCATCCGTAAGGAAGATTGCGAGGCCTTTCTGGAGGAATATTTCGGGGCGGAGAAGCGACTGGATCTGTCGGAAGAGGAACTGCAGACCGTGAATAAGTTCTTTGAGAAGAACTTAAATATCTCCGAGACGGCCCGGGATCTGTTTATGCACCGAAATACCCTGGTTTATCATTTGGAGAAACTCCAGAAAAAGACCGGTCTGGATATCCGGCGTTTTGACGATGCGATGACCCTCAAGATCGCCCTGATGGTGGAGCGGTTTTTGGCGGTATAATTTTGCGGATCATCGATACAGATTAAGTAAGATCAGTGCATTTCGATGCACTGATTTTTGCATGAAGGCTTGAAAAAGGGTTATGGACCGGATAGACAACGGAAGGGATGGATGATAGAATAAATATGTTTGTATATAAATAGTTTATTAAGGAGGGGAATATGAAATATCATAAACTCATCGCCGGTCTTACGGCAGCGGTTTGTCTGTTCTCGGGGTTTCCGGTGAATGCCGAAGGGGAGGAAACGGTTGAGATCAAGGCCACTCAGGATGATAAAAATCCGATTCCGGACAAATATACCACGGGTGCCAGCGGGGCACTGACCAAGGTGGGACTGGGAGATACCGTTTCCGGAGTTACCTTTAAGGCGAGTGGGACGAATGATGCCAATACGATCAATTTTGCATATCCGGTGGCACCGATCCCGAGTTCGGTCGTAATTGAAAATTGTGATTTCTCGGACTATAAGTTGTCCATCCTCGGAGATGAAACGGTAACGGACCGGGATGTGCATATTACCTTCCGGAATTGTCGTTTCGGCAATGTCAGCAAAGGAGCGGAGGACAGCCGCGTTTACTGTGAGTTTGAGAACTGCAGCCTGCAGCATTTCCAGGGAAGCAACGCCGGCTTTTTGAACTGCGCGATCGGCGGCAGCTATCAGGACGGTATGCAGATCTTCCGGCATGTCAGCCTGACGAACTGCTATTTTTCGGATTTTATCTATCCCTGCACCACCGGAGAGTACCATACCGACGGTGTCCATATCTTCGGTAAGGCAAATATACCGGTTACGGATCTGAATTTTGACCATTGCCGCTTTGAGGTGCCGTTTAACAATCTGGCCGGCAGCGATGCTTATGTGAATTCATGCTTTATGCTGTCCCCGGAGTATAGTAATGCATCGCACATTACGGTGAAGGATTGCATCATGAACGGTGGCGGATACACCATCTATGCAAGTGATCGTGACAGGGACGGCACGAGGTGGACCGTATCCGATACCAGCTTTGTGAATGTTAAGGTGGGAGATGCGCATCTGTACGGAGATATTTATCCGACCATGCGTTCTGCGGGAGCGACCTTTACAAACCTGAGTGATGTAGACAGCCTGTATATCGGTTATGTCGGAAAGAACGGAGATAATACCTGTTTTAGCGTGACCAATGATACGAATGTGGAAAGAACGCTTCGGATCGTTACGGATCAGGGGACTTTTGTTTCTGCCATCGCAGCCTGCCCCGGCGGCAGAGGACTGCGGAATGTGACGGAGCGACTGGATTTCCCGACCGATCAATTGGTTTCCGTTCCGGTAGATGCAAACTTTGCGGTATGTCTGGATGCAACGGATCCGGACAATCTGAAGCAGATCCGCTTTGTGAATTACGGATCGACACCGGTCTATCTGACACAGGATCAGCTGCAGGGGAACGAAGCATATACGGTGGTAGAACCGGGAGAGAACAGCGGTGCCGGCATAAATACTTCCGGCAATTCGCAATCGGGATCCTCCGGCAGCTATACCAAACCGGCACATACACACAGCTTTGCCTGGGTAACCACGGAGCAGCCGAGTGTATATCGTCTGGGCGTAGAGTGCTATCGTTGCGAACAGTGCGGACTGGTGAAGGACAGCAGATCGATCGATTACACGGCCAATATTTTGAAGACGATCCGGAATACGGTTGCGGCGGCACCGCAGAACGGGGCGGTAACGATACAGACCGGCGGTTATATTTCCCTGGATAAAGTAACGGCGGAGGCACTGCAGATCCGTAATGATGTGACCGTGACATTTTCGTTTGTGTATCGGAAGCAGAAATACGAGATGACGGTACCGGCCGGATTTGACTGGGTATCCACATTGAATCAGGAGGGCTGGACCGGATTTTTGTACATCGGCTCCTTCCCGGGCGTGGTTGTGACGCCGGTTCAATAAAACAGAAGATTTCGTAAAAAAGAGGCAGTGTCCGTAAAAGGATGCTGCCTTTTTGGTTAGAAAATATTACAGAGATACACCACGCAGTTCGGCGTTCGGGATGGTTGCCTGCACGATCTGCAGGAACTCTTCCAGCTCGCCTGCAGAAAAGGCGGCATAGTCGGAGGCACGGTTGGTGAGCAGGCAGATCACATGGTCACTGGTTTCGTAGGATTGCAGATAGTAAGCTTTGGCACCGGCGATCCATTGGGCGATGTCCTGCAGATCCGCTGCGGTATGCAGCCCTTTGACCAGTGTGGTGCGAAACTCATAATCGATGCCGCTGTGCATCAGGAAATCCACACTTTCTTCATAGGGACGCAACAGATCCGCCGCGGGTGTTAAACCGGCGGTTTTCGCGTAGTTTGCCCGGGATGACTTGATGTCCATCGCCACCTTATCGATGAGCCCGTCCTGATAGAATTGTTTCAATAAGTCCGGCCGGAATCCGTTGGAATCCAGCTTGACGGATAAGCCCATTGCCTTGATCCTGCCCAGAAACTCCGGCAGGTCCGGTTGCAGCGTGGGCTCGCCGCCGCTGACGCATACCCCCTCCAAAACATGGGAGCGTTTTCGGATCTTTTCCAGAACGGCTTCTTCCCCGAGCGGTTCTTCAAAATGTTCCGGCAGCACCAGTCCGCCGTTTTGGCAGAACGGGCAGCGCATATTGCAGCCCTGTGTAAAGACGGTGCAGGCCAGTTTGCCCGGATAGTCCAATAAGGTTGTCTGTAAAAAGCCGCCGATACGCATCGTATTCTCCATCATTGTTTTACGGAAGGATTTATGCTATATTATAGGCGTTTTAGGACAATTTACAAGTGGAGAAAACAGATGGCAGGAATGCGGGAGCGGCGGGCCAGACGGCGGGCCGAAAAAGCCGTTGCGGCCGAGGCGGAAGCAATCCGTCAGGCGGCATTGGACGAAAAATATATGAAGGCAGCGATCAAACAGGCGCAGAAGGCAGCAGAACTGGGCGAAGTGCCCATCGGCTGCGTGATCGTTCACGAAGAAAAAATCATCGGGCGCGGCTACAACCGGCGCAATACGGACAAGAGCACCTTATCCCATGCGGAGATCACGGCCATTCGTAAAGCCAGTAAAGTGATCGGGGACTGGCGTCTGGAAGAGTGTACGCTCTATGTCACCCTAGAGCCCTGCCAGATGTGTGCCGGGGCCATAGTGCAGGCACGCATCCCGCGGGTTGTGATGGGCTGTATGAACCCCAAGGCCGGCTGCGCCGGGTCGATTTTGAACCTTTTGGAAATGAAAGAATTCAATCATCAGGTGGATGTGACCCGCGGCGTCTGCGAAGAAGAGTGCAGCCAAATGCTGAAAGATTTCTTTAAGGGACTGCGGCAGCGCCTGAAAAAAACGGAGACCTGACAGGACAAGGGACCATGAGTCTGCCCGGGGTGTTCACATCCCATAGTTGACAAAACAGGCCATCTTCCGTTATACTAGATTAGCCGTGCAGCCGGGGCGTTAGCGGTGTCCTGTACCCACAATCCGCTTTAGTGGGGGTGATGGTGTTTTGAGGGCTTTTGCCTGTGTGGTTAGCCCTGCATAAGCGATGTTGAAATTCGGGTCTTACGCAATGCGTGCCTGTGAACCGTGTCAGGGTGGGAACACAGCAGCACTAAGCGGGAATTCGTATGTGCCGTGAGGTCGCCTGGGTGGAGTTGGCTGTGCAGCAAGCGCGCATGGGTTCGGTTCGAGAAATGCCGCACGGTTTTTATGTTGCAGAAAATAATGCGTCGGATTTGAGGTGACGGTATGAGCCTGAAAGACTTCATTAAATTATTTCTGATCTATGCGGTTCTGGTGATCTTCGGAACGGTGATGTATGTTGTGAGTTTTCATACGCCGTTGTTTGCGGGAATGGATGTATTCTTTTACCGCGGGCTTGCGCTGATCTTTTTCTGGGGCGCGGTGATGGCGGTTGTTATGGCACTTTTGAAAAAGATCAAATGGAAAGAACTGATCACCGGCAGGGATATCTTGCTGTTATTCGCCGGATTCTGCTGCGTGAATGTCGTGATCTTTACGCATCTGCCGGTAACGGCGGAACGTTCCATTTCCGTATTTATGCTGGGCTACATGACGGATCACGCGGATGAGAGTTTTACCGAGGAGGAGATCGGAGCCTATTTTGTGGATCGTTATGTCGGCGATTTCGGCGCTTTTTCCAAAAGATTCCATGAGCAGGCGGTGACCGGGACCATCGAAAAAGATGCGGATGGTGAGGCTTATCACATCACGGAAAGCGGAAAGAAACTGATGGGATTGTACGATGCGGTGGCAGACTGGTACGGGCTGGATAAGAAGCTGATCCACCCGGATGAGGCAAAGTAGGAAATGCCCGGGATCGTCTACATCCTGCTGTGCCTGCTGACCGGCAGAAATATTGTAAAACGGATTTACCCGGAGTATGTTACGCTGGGGGAGAAGAGTTATAACGGAAAAGAATTGGGATTGCCGCGCTTTATGACGGCATTCCCTGTTTTTTATCTGTTAGGCACACTGGTGCTGACATGGGGAGCGTATATCACCGCCTCTTTGGTGATGGCGATCCGGCCGGGGGAAGAACGCCCCCTGTGGCCTGCAGATCTGTATATTTTCATCATGGCATTTCTGTTTAATCTGGTTTGTCTCGTTTGGGAATGGTATATCCGGAAAAAAGGCAAGAAAGCGGAATGGAATCCGAAACGATGCCTTCGAAAGGTGTTGAAAAGTATTCCGGAGATCTTTTTGGTAGCGGCTTTGGTTTATTTTTTTGCCGGACTGATGTATGGCACTTTTCGGATCGAAGACGGAAAACTGCGGATCGGTCTTTCTATTTTCAGTGATTTTGCCGTGCATATGGGGATGGTTCGGTCGTTTTCGTTCGGAAACAATTTCCCTACGCAATATTCGCACTATGCAGGGGCGGATGTACGATATCACTTTATGTTCCAGTTTTTGGTGGGCAATCTCGAGTTTTTGGGCATGCGCATCGATCATGCAATGAATGTACCGAGTATCCTGTCTGTGGTCAGCGCATGTATGCTCCTGTATGTGTATGCAACCAAACTGTTCGGCGGCCGTTTTGCCGGAGGCATCTCGGTATTGTTTATGGTCTTCCGCTCGTCTCCCAGTGTGTTCCGGTATTTGAGCGAAGAACCGCAGGCGGAAGATTTTTGGGAAAAGGTCAAAGCACGCGATTATTTTATGAACTATACCCCCAATGAGGACTGGGGGCTTTGGAGCCTGAAGGTGTATACGAACCAGCGGCATCTGGCGTTTGGGATGATTGCCGTCTTTTTGCTGCTGTTGATCTATACGCCGTTTGTCTGCCGGATGTTTCGGCGGATCGCGGCTGCCGGCCGGTTGCAGAAGATCGGAAACAAAGCACCGCGGCAGGAGAAACGGTTTGCACAATATCGGCGGCGGATCAAAAGAAAGATAAATACCTTCGGCAGAGCGATCCTGCTGGAGAAAGAATGCATCCTGCCGGAATCCTACAGTCGGCCGGTTTTCTGCGGATTGCTGCTTGGTAGTATGGCTTTTTGGAACGGAGCGATGGTGATCGGAGCGCTCTGCATCCTGTTTGTGATGGCGCTTTTTTCGACCCGGCGGCTGGAGTATCTGCTGACGGCGGTTCTGACAATGATCCTGTCGATGCTGCAGACACAGGTTTTTATCCGGGGGAATGTTGTGGAGCCGCAGTTGCTCTACGGGTTCATTGTGCAGAACCGGACGATCTGGGGCGTGGGAATGTATCTGGTGGATCTGACCGGTCTGCTGATCCTGCTGGCCGCGGTGGCGCTGCTGCATTATAAAGGATATACCAGGTGGCTGCTGGTGGCTTTTTCGGCACCGTTGCTGTTTGCTTTTCATATCTCGCTCACGCCGGATGTGATGGTCAATCATAAATATATTATGTTGTCGATCATCCTGGTATCCGTTGCCGCAGCGGGGCTGCTGAAGGAATTGTGGGAGCACCGGGGGATCCTGCATCGGCTGGCGGTGATCGTATTATGTGTCGTGATGACCGCAACGGGGATCTATGAAGTGCGTATACAGAAAAATGTCGATGAAGATGCGTTTGAATATGCGTTGGATGATGATCTGATCGCGTGGGTGAGGGACAATTCCGATTCGAAGGATCTGTGGCTCACCGACTGGGTCTCGATCCACGAAGTGGTATTGGGCGGTGCAATGCTGTATTACGGCTGGCCGTACTATGCCTGGAGCGCCGGATATGACACCCTTGCCCGGGAAGAGATCGTGGCGGAGTTGTTTTCGGAAGAGGATCCCCGGAGAATGCAGCAGCTGATGGAGCGGGAAGGCATCCGCTATATTATGGTTGACAATGGCGTGCGAAACAGCGAAAATTATGTGGTGCGCGAAGATGTGATCGCAAGCCTTTATCCGGTCGTGTATGAACGCGGTGAGGGAGACTGGCGACTGGCGATCTATGATACGGGCATTTTGAGATAGAGGAAAGGGAGTAGCACTATGCGTTTCGGTAGATATTTATATGGCGGGGGATGTATCCTGGTTCTTTGTCTGGTATACGGTCTGATGGGGGATGACAGCGGACCGGTGTTAACCTGGTGGCTGACGCTGCTTTTTCTGGGACTGGCGTTTTATCCGCTCAGCAAGAGCCTGTTTCATTCCTTTACGGATCATGGCTATATATTCAGTAAGGTTCTCGGTTTCTTATGCAGCGGTTATATGATGTTTTTGCTGGGCTCGCTGCGCATCATGAAATTTTCCGGCACCGGGGTGTGGGTATCCACATTGCTTACGATGGCGCTGGTGTGGGGGATCTATTATTTCTGCACCAAAAAGAAGGGGATGCAGAAGCTGTTTTCGGAGATGCCCGTGGATGTTTTTCTGTCAAGAGAGCTCTTTTTCCTGGCGGGATTTGCGATCTTTGCCTATCTGAAAGGGTTTAATCCTTCGGCATACGGCACGGAGCGAATGATGGATTACGGTTTTATGACCGGTATGGCGCGGACGGAGTATTTTCCGGTACAGGATTTCTGGTTTGCCGGAGAGAACCTGAACTACTATTATTTCGGGCAGTATCTGATGACATTTTTAACGAAGCTTTCCGGAAATGAAGTGGTATACGGCTATAATCTGGGACTTTCGATGTGCTTTGCGTTATGTATGTCGTTGAGTTTTTCGCTGGTATATCAGTGGATGTTTGCACATACTGAGGATCAGGAAAAGGAGGGGCAGAAGCATCCGGGACGGGTGGCGACCTTTGCGGGCATTATGGCATCGCTGGCCGTAACCTTTGCGGCAAATTGCCATTACATCATCTTTAATTTCCTGGTACCGATGGTCTGGGAGATCCTGGGGCTGGAAGGGCAGACACCGAGTTACTGGTTTGCCGATTCTACGCGATATATCGGATACCATCCGGATGTGAACGACAAGACGGCTCACGAGTATCCCGCATATTCATTCCTGTTGGGTGACCTGCATGCACACGTGATCAATATTTTTGTTGTTCTTACGATCCTGGCGATCCTGTTTGCTTGCACGCGGGCATTAAAAGCCGGAGAGAAGCGGGAATGGAAGTGGAAAGAACTGTTTCTGGACCTGTCGGTTCTGATGATCGGTTTTCTCATCGGTATCTGTATGATGGAGAATTACTGGGATTTTCCTATTTACTATGTTGTGGCGGGGGCAATCCTGCTGGCGATCCATCTGCGCAGCGGCGATTCCGCTTTGTCGGTAGGCGCCCGGATCGGAACGCAGGGAATCATAGTACTTACGGTTGCGACGGTGATATCCCTGCCGTTTTCCCTGCAATTCCATGCAATGACCAATGGTTTTGCAAGGGCGGAAGATCATACCCGCTGGTATCAGTTGCTGATCTTGTGGGGAATGCCGGTAGCGCTTCTTGTCGGGCATTTTGTAAGTATGGCAGTCCGTTGCAAGACAAAGAGCTTCCGGCCGTCCATACGGGAGCTGGATCATACGGATCTTTATGTGCTTCTGATCGGATTGTGTGCATCGGGGCTGATCCTGATCCCGGAAGTGATGTATGTGGTGGATATCTATACCGGCGGATACAAACGGTTCAATACCATGTTTAAACTGAGCTATCAGGCATTCATTATGCTGGGATTGCTGACAGGATATGTGACTGCCAAGTGGATCGCAAGGCCACAGAGTGCGGCACAGCGCAAATGGGGTATCATAGCCGGTATTGTGGTGCTGTGGAGTTGCGGCTATTTCAAAACCGCGCTGGACGATTCCTTTGGGGATGTGACCGATCCGGAGCGGCATAAGGGATTACGGGCGGACGCATTTATCTATGAATACAGACCGATGGATGCGGAGGCCGTGAAGTGGATCAATGCCAGTGTGCCGAGCGGCAGCGTGGTATTGGAAGCGAACGGAGACAGTTATACTCTGTATAATTTTGTTTCGGTATTGACCGGATTGCCGACAGTGCTGGGGTGGCATACACACGAATGGCTGTGGCACAACGATCTGGATCCGGTGGATCTTCGGGCGGCGGATATCCTGGAGATCTATACCGGAACGGATCTGCAGAAGAAGCAGGAATTACTGCAAAAATACAATGTGGATTATATTTATATCGGCAGCAACGAATATGAGAAGTACGGCCAGAGCGGAATGGATCCGCAGATCTTACTGGAAATGGGAGAGGTCGTATATTACAGTACGACACCGGATATGCAGGGGAATCTGATCTATCTGGTGAAAGTAAGGTAAGAAAGAACCGGTGTTATCACGCAAAAAGAGGTGTGATAACGCCGGTTTTTTGATCTTTCTTCTACATATTGGGGAATCGCACATATATATGGTAGAGCGCAGATTTTTTCATATCTTTTCTTTCTTAATTGGTGCACCCAAACCGCGTGTTTTCGGCCGGAAAGGGCCGGTTCGAGACGCGGTTCGTGCAAAGTGCTTGGTTTACAGAAGATTTTAAAGAATTCCGTATTCATGGGCTTTTCGGGGGGATGACCTTCCGGGACACGGATGAAATTTCACGTATATTTTTGGCGTTCTATACAAATAGCCGAAAAAAATCGGGTGCCTTTACATCCCCGATTTTTCAGCATATAATGGATTATGAATATGATGCGTGAGTAGCACGCAGATCAGTTGTATACTAGAATGCCAGTCAAGGAAGACATCACTATGACAGGCAGGAGCAAAGAGGCATTGGACAGGTATAGCAGAAAGGAGACTGGGTAATGACGGGCAGAAGATTGGGCAAACGGATCATCTCAAGTGCGATGGCGTTCATTATGGCGAGCAGCACATTGATGGCGACTCCGTTGAAGACAAACGCAGACGGTACGATTCCTTCCAAAATGGATTCGGCCAACCTCGTGAACTATGATTATGTTCTGGGGCGTGCAGTAGACTTCGGTATCACAGCGCCGACTTTTGTGCAGCAGGGGCATATGGAGACAACCTTTGCTACCAATGAGTTTTATATGGAATGCGGCAGCAACAGTGATGTCGATTTTATCAAGGGAACAGCACAGTTCCTGATCGGCGGTGTTGGTGTATCCAACATGACCGGAGAACCGAGCAGGATCGTATTCGGCGGGACAACCTGCAGCGTCTTCAATATTGAAGCTGCACCGGAAATCCTGGGCGATTCGTTCTCTCATGTAAACGGTGAAAAAGTAAGCGGTGGTCAGGATTTCGGACAGATCCACTTCAATGCGGATGTTCCGTCCGTAGTGGTAAACAAGTCGGAGGCTACCAAGAGCAATGTTAACCGTGTTCTGGAGAATGTAAGAGAGCGTTCGGCAGAATTGTCTGCAAGAGCGGCAAGTGCCGAATATGTAGTGGATTACAGACAGTTTTCCCAGTTTAACGGGAACCAGATCACCATGGATTTCACGGATCCGGCATTTCAGGATAATGTGATCTATGTTCAGGTAGACAGTAAATTGGCAAATGCGCTGAATGAATCTGCAGCTCTTAAGATCAAAAAGGATTCTTCTACGGTTATCGTGTTTAACATGGAAGATAATGTATCCAACAGTACATTTACCGGTGTTTCTTCCGCAACATCCTACGAGAATGAAAGAGCGGTAACCATTCAGAAGATTCAGGTTTCCGTGGACGGCGGTGCTAACTGGATCAATACGGAGACCGGAAATTCCGATCTGGCTCAGGCTGCGCAGGTTGACAGCGAGATCTGCCAGAAGATCATTTGGAACATTCGGACCACCGGTATTGTAAACCTGAATATCTGTGCAGGTACTTTCCTGATGCCGTATGCAAAGGATGCGGTTGTAACCGGATCCAGTGCAGGTTGGGCGGTAGCACCGAGAATGACCGTATCCAGCGGCGAGTGGCATTATGTATTCCAGCGCGGTAGCCAGGACACGATCCTGGATGGCAACGGCCAGATCCATTTCGCAGCCAAAAAAGCATTTACCGAAGATTACAATAACGGTAAGCCGGTAGAAGATAAGTCGATCATGACGACTGCAGGTACCTACAAATTCCAGTTCTACAAGAGCGACAGCAGTTATTCTTCTTTGTCTGCTTTTGGCGACGAGGTTATCAATCAGGATACCAACAAAATTCATTTCCCGATGTTGACCTATACTCCGGATGATAACGGGAAGACTTTCTACTATGTAATTAAAGAAAACGGCGCAGGCGATGTGATCCCCGAACACGGTGTAAAGGTGGAAAAGTCCACCGGTGAGATCCGCATTGCAGTTACCGTAAATTATGACGAGGCATTCAAGTCCTACACTTACAATGTTACCACCAAGACGATCCTGGGCGACGGTTCCGAGTATAAGGAGAACCCGAACATCGATATGTCCGGTGTGGAATTCTCTCTGGGTGCTTTCTATAATAAGGTAATCAAAGATGATATCACTCCGAACGGAACGGATGTGTACATCAGCAAGCATGATGTTTCGGGCAATGAACTGGAAGGCGCAACTCTGATCTTTAAAGGGGAGGATAGCAACGGATCGGGCATCAATATGATGCTGAGCTCCATTTCCGTAGAATTAGGAAAAGGCGCTGACAGACTTAACAGAACCACTTACCAGTTGAGTTTTGTATCCGGAAGCGAACCGACAATAATCAAGAATCTGCCGGATGGTATTTACACTCTTATCGAAGAGACAGCACCGCAAGGCTACCTGAAAGCGGAAAAAATCACATTTACGATCAAAAACGGCAAGTTGTTTGATAAGGACGGCAAGGAATACTCGGGCAATACCATTGTTATGGTAGATGAAGATGCTACATCAGCAGGTGCAACCGTAAACATCAGCAAACGGATCATCAATACAACAGATGAGCTGCCGGGTGCAAGACTTCGCGTAGCACAGTGGAAGATCAACAGTGCGGAAGAGGCAACCGATTTCAGCACCGTTATTCTGAAGCAGGGTATCCAGGATATTACAGCATATGCAGATGCCTGCGATTGCGGTTATATCGAGTTTACCTCCGGATACAGGGAGACCACGATTTCCGGATTGAAGCCCGGTTATTATGTACTGAGTGAGATCACAGCTCCGGACGGTTATGAGAAGACGGAAAGCATCGGCTTCTATATTAATGAAAAAGGTAAGGTATCAATTGTTGATGATGACGGCAATGTACTGGAGGCAGATGTAGTCAACAACACCGTTATTATGGAAGATGCACCGGAAACAGTAGTACCGGATACCGGTAAGCTGGTGATCACCAAGCAGATCGAAGGTGATGTAACGAAGGAAGAGGCAGAAGGCGCACTTCAGTTCACGATCACCGTAGATGTAAACGGAACCACCAATTATGTGAAGGCAGACGGAAACCTGACCCCCACAAAGACCCTGATCGGTCTGAGCCAGTTCAAGCCAGAGGGTAGCAAGTACACTCTGGAGCTGAATAAGCTGGAAACCGGAAGCTATACCGTAACCGAAGAGATCACAGATATCAACGGTTATAAGCTGGCAGGTGTAAGCTACACAGTAGACGGAACCACGACAGACGGAAAGACCGCAACGGTAAGCGTAAAGAAGGATGCTACTACAACAGTTGCATACAAGGATGTGTACGAGAAGGAAG
>CAMJAP010000090.1 GCA_946403625.1 uncultured Lachnospiraceae bacterium | reverse complement strand
ATGACACCGACGCCGACGATCACCCCGACACCGACGATCACGCCGACGCCCACACCGACCATAACGCCGACGCCGACCGTAAGGACTACGGCAACACCGACCCCGACCTCGGGAAGCGGAAATGGCAGCGCAACGGCGACACCGACTTCGGGACCGACGGCAACCGCAACGGCAACACCTACGGCAACGCCGACCGCGACCCCGACTGCGACCCCGACGGCAACTCCGTCTCCGACACAGATGGCAATTCAAAGCATTTCCATCGACTCGTCCATGACGATAGAGGCGGGCAGCAGCAACAGGATCTCCATCAGCGTGGAACCGGAAGATCTGAGCGGCGAAGTGGAGTGG
Organism: uncultured Lachnospiraceae bacterium; assembly: GCA_946403625.1. GTDB lineage: Bacteria > Bacillota > Clostridia > Lachnospirales > Lachnospiraceae > NK4A136. The sequence goes on along the minus strand of CAMJAP010000090.1, from coordinate 14,366 downwards.
ATCAGTGCGGATCCGTCCATCGCAACCGTCAGCGATGACGGTCTGGTAACCGGTGTGGAGCCGGGAACCGTGACGATCACGGCAAAGGCAACGGACGGCAGCGGCAAATCCGACAGCTGTACCGTGACGGTAACCGGTGTCCTGGTGACCAGCATCTCTATGGACAGTTCCCTGACGCTGGCGATCGAGGAAACCTACAATCTGAACCCGTATGTACTGCCTGAGGATGCGGAGCAGTCGCTGACCTTTACCAGCAGTGATCCTTCGGTGGCAACGGTAAATGCAAGCGGCACGGTGACAGGTGTATCGGCAGGAACGGCAACGATCACGGCAACTGCGGTGGATGGCAGCGGAGTAGACGCAACCTGTACGGTAACCGTTGTGTCGGAGATCGTAGCAGAGGAGATCTATTTCACAAAGGATGGAGAGATCCTGTCCGGCAGTTACTGGACGATCGGAGAAGACGATATTGTGTTTGTGCCTTCCAATGTGACGGACAAGACACTGACCTTTACGGTATCGGATGATTCGTATGTGCATGTAGACGGTAATAAAGTATCGACGGAAGAGGTCATACCGGATTCGACACTGACTGTCAATCTGACGGCAACCACAACGAACGGAAAAACGGCAAGTTGCACGGTTAAAGTACAGCAGGCAGTGGGATCGATCGAGATGGAGCCGATCACGCTGTTTGAGGGAGAGACTGCAACGCTGGAACCCTTCATTGAGCCGATTTATGCAGTGAATAAGGATCTTACTTTCACCAGTCTGAATACTTCGGTGGTCACGGTCAGCAGTGACGGTGTGTTAACGGCGGTTGCACCGGGAACCACGACGGTTCAGGCGACCGCGGTAGTAGGCGGTGCGACCGGTACCTGTTTGGTGGTTGTGGAAGAAACGGCGGAATTGGGCGTATCCGTATCGCCGGACTCCTTCTCACTGAGCATTGCGGACAGGGCGAATTCCAATGGTGCCAAGCAGGTAAATCTGTCACTGTCGGATTTTGACGGTTACAGCGAATTATCCTACAGCATCGAGGGCATACCGGAAGGCGTGCTGCAGGTGCCCACGCAGATGGACATTAGCAGTGACGGAACCTCCTTCTTTATTGTGGCATTGAATCCGGAGGTTACCGAGGATATGGTCGGGCCTTATACGCTGGTGGTCGATGTCAAGAACGGTGACGAAACGCTCAAGAGTGTAGAGATGTCAGTTATTTTAACGGAATAAGAGAATGAACGGGAAAAAGCAGAAACGAAACATTCGAATCTTCTTATATGCATTGGCGGTGGCCGCAGGCATCACCGGCCTGGTGCGGCTGGGAGCCTTGCAGTGGCCGGACCAGTGGCTGCAGGACCGTCTGTACCAGAAGCCCCAGTATATGAACGGCGAGGTATTGCTGTTTGGTATTGATGAAAAGTCGCTGGCAGAGCTGGGACCGTACAACAGCTGGGACCGGCATGTGATGGCGAGGGCACTGGAAGCTCTGGCATCCGATCCGGAGCAGCGGCCGGCGGCGGTGGCGATCGATACGCTGTATTCCATGAAAAGCGATCCGGAGGCCGATGCGCATCTGGCACAGGCGGCAGCAGAGCTGGGATGTGTCGTTACGGCGACGGCGGCAGCATATGATTCCGGCTGGTACGAGGCACCGGACGGTACGCTGGAATGGGACGGTTATCGCATCGTACAGTATGAGGAACCGTATGAGGAACTGAAGGCAGTAACGAGGCAGGGCCACATCAACGCGATGTGCGATAAGGACGGTATCATGCGTCACGGACTGCTGTATATCGAGCCGGAACAGCGGGTCTACTCCATGGCCTATCAGGTCGTCAAGATGTATATGGAACAGCGCGGGGAGACCTTTGCGGCGCCGCAGACCAATTCACGCGGACAGTTTTATATAGCGTATACGGGCAAGCCGCGGGACTATTATGATCAGTCTTTCGCGGATCTCGTTGCAGGACGCATTCCGCCAAGCTACTATGCCGGCAAGATCGTCTATATCGGCCCCTATGCGGCAGGCCTGCAGGATGCCTATTTCACGCCGATCAACCGGGCAGAGGCGATGTACGGTGTGGAATATCAGGCCAATGAAGCCCAGCAGTTCCTGGCGCAGAACTATCCGGCGGAAGTTTCCGCGGGGGCACAATACGTGATCCTGTTTGCAGTCTGTCTGCTGGCCGGACTGTTGTTCTTCCGATGGAAACTGGTTCCCTCCAGTTTTCTGTGTGCGCTGCTTGTAGGGATACCGGTCCTGGTTTCCGTAAAGGCTTATGATGCCGGCTATATCCTGCATCCGCTGTGGATCCCGGCCGGAGGGCTGATCATCTATCTGATCTCTGTGGTACGCAACTATGTACTGGCAGCCATCGCGAGACAGCAGATCACGCATACTTTTGAGCGCTATGTGGCGCCCGAGATCGTGCAGGAGATCCTGAAGGAAGGCACCAATTCGTTATCCCTGGGCGGCAAGCTTTGCGATATCGCCGTTCTGTTTGTGGATGTGCGCGGTTTTACGACCATGTCCGAGCGGCTGGAGCCGGAAAAGGTGGTCTTTATCTTAAATCGTTATTTAACTATGGCCAGCGGCTGCGTGGAAGACAACAAAGGGACCCTGGATAAGTTCGTGGGCGATGCGATGATGGCATTTTGGGGAGCACCGCTGCCCCAGGAAGACGCGGTCTACAATGCCGTAAAGACGGCAAAGGCCATCATTGACGGTGCTGCCAGAGTGTCGGATGAACTGAAGGAAGAGATCGGTGAAGAATTGCGTGTGGGCGTCGGTGTGCATTTCGGCCCGGCGATCGTGGGCAATATGGGCGCCGAGCGACATATGGACTATACGGCGATCGGTGATACGGTCAATACCGCAGCCCGTCTGGAGGCCAATGCACCGGGCGGTACGGTCTATATCAGCCGTGCGGTGGCAGACGCCCTGGGGGATCGCATTGAAGTAACATCCCTTGGCGGTTCGGTAAAACTCAAGGGCAAGGCAGATGGTTTTGAAGTATTGAAACTGGAGAAGATCGTATAACGATATCGTTAAAATGTACAAACATCTAATGGGATAGATGGTAAAAGTAAACTAAAAATCAAGGCGTATCTTGCAAGGTGAACAAACAAATTGTATACTATAAGAGTATTTTTAGGAAAATATTCCAAATCAAGGAGGATTTGTTATGTTTGGTAAGCCGAAGATCAATCCCCACGAAGAAGACCTGAAGAAACTGATGGAGTATATGAAAGATGCAACGGCCGGCAAACCGCCGGTAGCAGAGGCATCGGATTTTCACGATCCCGCACTGGCGGAGACCTTCAATGCTCTGATCAAGAGCAATTACACCGCCAACAATGTCTTTGTGATGCGTATGAACGACGCCATGAAGGAGATCGGGGATTCTTCCGTGGTCAAAAATATGATCGAGGAAGTCAATTCCCAGGCAAAGGTGGTCAATACCATCCATTCCTCCGGTGAGGTACTGGAACATTCGATCGGGAATGTGCAGTTTGCGGTACAGAACATACAGAAAGGCTCCCGTGATCTGATCGCCACCACCCATGACTGTGCCGGCGATATCAATGACAGCATCGTGACCATCAAGGATTCGTCGCAGGAAGTCAACGGGATCAACAATAAACTGCTGACCTTCCGCGATAATGCGGCCAACATCACCAAGATCATCGACCAGATCAAGGATCTGGCAGACAATTCTTCCCTGCTGGCATTGAATGCGTCCATCGAGGCAGCGCGTGCCGGAGAGGCGGGGCGTGGTTTCGCCATTGTGGCACAGCAGATGGGCGAGCTTTCCAACAATACCACGGCCTGCGCGGATTCGGTAGTCAAATATATCGATGAGCTGCTGGGCAGTCTGGATCATCTGGCAGAATCCGTAAAGGAAACGACGCGGCATTTGCAGGAAGGTACCGATGCCGTTACGCAATCCGTCAGGAATATGGACCGTATGACCTCCAAACTGGAGGATATGACCACGGATATCGATGCGATCTTCCAGGAGATCAATACCCAGTCGGCGCTGACGCAGGATTTCATCGCCCTGGGCAATACCGTGGCATCCGGCTTTGAGCGTCTGGATGCGGAATGCTTCAACACCGGTGAGCACCTCTTCAAGATCTCCCGTCGTGTGGACGGTGTACGATCCGATATGGCGAGAGGCCGTGCGGAACTGTTACCCCTCGACTGGATCACCGTATTTGAGGTGGATCACCTGATCTTTACCTGGAGACAGTACAACAATCTGGTCGGTTTTGAACACCTCAAGATCGAGCAGGTCAACAATCCGAAGGGCTGTAAGCTGGGCAAATGGTTTGCGGCACAGACGGACAAAAAGATCACCGGATCGCCGGCCTTCAAGCAATGCTATGACTACCATAACGACCTGCACCGTCACGCCGTGGACTGCTTTAATGCTTCGGCCAAAGGCGACCGTGATGAGGCACTGCAGCACTTCGAAAAAGCGTATGACTCGTACAAATTGCTGCTGGGGGCCTTGGGAGATCTGCGCAAGGTGATGAAATCTGCCGGATACACAAAGGAAACCGATATCACCGTGAAAAAATAAGAATAAAAACAGCCGTCCGATCGGGCGGCTGTTTTTGGTTTGCGTTGCGATAAAGGATCAGTCTTTGATCACATATTTTGCGATCACCGGATCGATCACCGGAAGCTTGATGGTCTTGATCTTGGTTGCAAACAATGCAAGCACCAGCATCAGGATCTCTTTTGCAAAGCTTACGATCGAGGTGCACAGGCTCAGAACCTGGTTGAGCTTGGAGATAAACTCGATGTTGTTGAAATAAGTGTCTGCGTCAAAGATTCTTGTAATACTGTCGATCAGTCCGAAGAAATCCGGCAGCAGATAGATCAGATTGTTCAGTACGGATACGAACAGTACGATCACCAGAGCCTTCAGTGCGGAAAAACGCAGGAACTCGTTTTCCTCTTTCAGCAGAATGTAGCCTACCAGAATGGACAGAGCCACACCGCCGAAGAACTGGCCTACCAAAAAGCACAGGCAGGCAAGAAAACCACAGTGAATACCCAATTTTGACTTCATTAATTTTCCCTCCTTATGATTAGGTGTTAATATTTCAATACCTTTACGGTATTGTTTACCGTTTTGGGATCAGAAATGCAATCCGCCGTCCCCGGCATGGCGCAGGATCATTGCGGAATGCTGCGGCAGCGTGATGGTGATGCGGCCGTTTTCCAGCCAGTATTCTTCGCCACTGTCGTCATATCCGTCTTCCGTTGTGAGCATGATCTGCTTTAGGGTGGCGTTTTTGCGGATGCCCAGGGTCCAAAGCTGAAACTCCTGTGTTACCGGTCCGTCATTGTTGTTGATAAAGACGGCGGACTGGCCTTCGTGGTCAAAGCGTCCGAAAGCGATCACGCCGCGGGCATTGCCCAACACCTTGATGGAGCCGTGTTTAAATTCGTGGCAGTTGCGGCGGATACGGATCATCTTGCGATGGAAACGGATCATATCCTCGTCTTCGTGTCCCCAGGGATAGGTGCGCCGGTTATCCGGATCGGTCCAGCCGCACACACCGGCTTCGTCTCCGTAATAAATGGTAGGAGCACCCAGCCAGGTAAACTGGAACAGTACGGCTTCCCGCATTACAGCGGTACTGATGCCTTCGTTGGCGGCCTCGGCGCCTGCGGTGGCGGTACGGCCGACCTTGCGGTTGGTACGCGTCAAAAAGCGTGAATGGTCGTGGTTGGACAACTCATTCATAGCGGATGCGATGGACGGCATGGTCATATCGGCATTGTGATACATCATAGCAGCCCAGAAATTATCCGTATTGTTGAGCTGGTCACCGCGGAAATCGTCGGAATGCTTCTGCATACCGGTCAAGAACCAGGTGATCGGCTCCATAAAGGCATCGTAGTTCATTACGGTGTCCCATTCGTTTCCCTGCAGCCAGGCCGCGGGAGAACCGTAATGCTCGGCCAGGATCACGGCGTTGGGGTTGGCTTCCTTCACCGCCTGGCGGAATTTCTGCCAGAAGATATGGTTAAACTCCGTAGAATGCCCCAGATCGGCCGCAACGTCCAGACGCCAGCCGTCCGCATTGTAGGGCGGAGATACCCATTTCTGCCCGATGCGCAGGATGTAATCCTGTAATGCCTGAGAATCTTCATAATTCAGTTTCGGCAGGGTGTCATGCCCCCACCAGCCGTCGTAGGTACCGTTGTACGGCCATTTGTGACGGTCATGGAAATAAAAGAAATCGTGGTACGGGCTGTGTTCATCCACATAGGCGCCCTTGGCGTAGCCTTCGGCATTTTCGTAAATGCGTTCGCGGTCCAGCCATTTGTTGAAGGAACCGCAGTGGTTGAATACACCGTCCAGGATCACACGGATGCCGCGACGGTGTGCTTCGGCAACTACTTTGGCAAACAGTTCGTTGCTGGCTTCGAGGTTTTCGGGATTGGTCACGCGGTTGATATAACGGGTCGCGTGGGTATTCTCCTGATCGCCCGGATGCAGCAGTTCGCCGGTTTCGTTGACGATACGCCCGAAATGCGGGTCGATATAGTCGTAATCCTGAATATCGTATTTATGGTTGGAAGGAGAGACAAAGAGCGGATTGAAATAGATCACCTCAATGCCCAGTTTCTCCAGATAACTCATCTTGTCCAGGACACCCTGCAGATCGCCGCCGTAGAACTCGCGTACGCCCATGGTGGCAGGGTACTTGTCCCAGTCATCGACTTTTACGGTATGTTCGCCGATGTAGCTGTATTCGTCGGTTTCCACATCATTTGCGGGATCGCCGTTGCAAAAGCGGTCCACAAAGATCTGGTACATAATAGCGCCTTCCGCCCATTCCGGTGTCTGAAAACCGGGGAGGATGCGGAATTTGAAATGTTCGTCTGCGGCACGTACGACGCCGCGGGTATCAAAAAGAACCGAAACATTGCCGGTATGAACTTCAAAATAGTAGGAGAAAGGCTCGTTGTCCATCTGAACCTTGGCGGAATAGTAGTCAAAAAGCTCGTCGCGGTCCGTCTTTTCCATCGTGATGCGTTCTGCTCCGGAGACCAAAATGACTTTGTCGACATTATTGAGGTAAGTACGGAAACGGATCTGCACCTGGTCATAGCCCAAAGGCTGAGCCGGTGTGATGAAATTGGCGGTGGTATCAGAATAAAGAGCCTGCTTACGAAGGATCGGACGCATTCCTGCGATGTAGTTGTGATTTAAGCGGGTAAAACTGGCTTCCTGCATGAAAACATCTCTCCCCGTGAAAAATGTATTTCTCCAAGCACATATTTTACAATAATCATGTCAAAAATACAAGGAAAAGTGTCAGCACGCCAATTTAGCACGCCTTATAACAATATGTATAAATTATGAATAGATGTCTACACAATAACCCTACAAATTATAGATGAAAGCAGGAAAAATTAGAGAAAACACGGTAATTAGAGGCGCACTTGTAAACTAGTATACAAGAAAATGAACGAAATATGAACGGATTGTGAAAGTAATTAAAACGAAAGCGCTTTCATTGTGACTGTTTCACAAAAATGGTTTTTTTGACCTGAATAAACAAGAAATTGCCTTGAATAACAAATTTTGCTATGCTAGAATGCATCTTGCGGGTGGCAAAAGGGCCATTCGACACACAAAACAAATTTATTTGGGAGGTATTTTGAAACATGAAGAAGAGACTGATGGCACTCGGTATGTCTGCGATCATGGCACTTGGTGCACTGACTGCATGCGGAGAGACACCGGCTGCTCCGGCAGCAGGCGGAGGCGATGCACCGGTAGCAAGCGGAGATGGTCAGGTATTGAACATCTATGCATGGAACGAAGAGTTCAAGAGCCGTCTGGAAGATCACTATCCGGGTTATGAGAAGGTAGATGCTACTACCGGTAAGATCGGTGATGTAACCGTTAAGTTTACGATCACCCCGTCTGAAAACAACGCTTATCAGAACAAACTGGACAGCACCCTTCCGAACAATGCTTCTGCAGCAGCAAATGATAAGGTAGATATCTTTTTGGTAGAAGCTGACTACGCTCTGAAGTATGTTGATGCAGATAGCAATGTAGCTATGAAGCTTTCCGATCTGGGCATCACCGATGCAGATCTGGCTGATCAGTATCAGTACACCAAGGACGTTGTTACCGATGCTAACGGCGACTTGAGAGGTGCTTCCTGGCAGGCTTGCTCCGCTGGTTTGATCTACAACCGCGAAGCTGCAAAGGACATCTTGGGTACCGATGATCCGGCTGAGGTTCAGAAGGCAGTAGCTGATTGGAACAAGTATGCAGAAACTGCTGCAGCAGCACAGGAAAAAGGCTATGTAATGTGCTCTGTAAACGATACTTATCGTACATACTCCAACAACGTATCCGGTAAGTGGGTACAGGACGGCAAGATCGTTGTTGACAAGAATATGGAAGCTTGGGTAGATGATTCCAAGGCTCTGGTAGATTCCAAGGCTGAGAACACCTTCGATCTGTGGGGCGATGACTGGGCAAAGGGTAAGAAGGCTGAAGGTAAGACTTTCTGCTACTTCGGGCCGGCTTGGTTCTTCAACTTCTGCCTGGATGCAGATAAGGAAGACACAATTGCACACGCAGGTGGCTGGGGCTACTGCGAAGGACCTCAGGGTTATTTCTGGGGCGGTACATGGATCTGTGCAGCAAACGGCACCGATCAGCCGGAACTGGTTAAGGACATCATCCTTACCATGACCACCAACCAGGATGTATTGAAAGAGATCGCAACCGCTGATTCTGACTGTGTAAACAGCAAGGCTGTACTGGCAGCACTGGCATCTTCCGATGAAGGTAACATTGCTCTGCTGGGTGGCCAGAATCCGTACGCACAGTTGGCAGCAGGTGCTGAAAAAGTAGACCTGTCCAACCTGTCTGACTACGATCAGGGCTGCAACGAAGAATTCCAGAAGGCATTCAAGAACTACTTCGAAGGCAATGCAACCAGAGAAGAAGCATTTGAATTGTTCTACAAGGGTGTTGGAGAGAAGTACCCGGAACTGACTCACTAATCAGAAGGTTGACTTCAGATTAAAAAGTAATACCAAATGTGCCTGTCCATCCGGGCAGGCACATTTTTTAAGGGTAAGAGTAAAACTACACAAAAAAACTGCTTAGGGGTTCCATTTTTTTGTGTAGATGATATAATTATTAATTGCGATTAATACAAGGTATCAAAAAGTAACATGGAGGATGTGGCATGAACAAAAATGGGAAGTCAGTTGTTTCCTACAATAAATGGGGTTATATTTTTCTGATCCCGTTTCTTGCTGTGTTCGTTGTTTTTCAGCTGATTCCGCTGATCAGCACGATCAGCAACAGTTTCTTCGAACACTATTTCAGTGGAATGAAGGAAATTGGTCCGAAATTTATCGGAATTGAAAATTATAAAAAATTGTTCTCTGAAGGGGATATTTGGCAGTATTTCGGAAATACAATGATTATGTGGATCATGGGGTTTGTTCCGCAGATTGTCGTATCCTTACTGTTTGCAGCGTGGTTTTCAGATCCCAGCCTTCGTTTGAAGGGACAGAGATTCTTTAAGACGGTAATTTACTTGCCGAACCTGATCATGGCTTCGGCGTTCGCTATGTTATTCTTTACCTTATTTGCAAATACCGGTCCTATCAACAGCATTCTTGTGGGAATTGGTATTTTTGATGAGCCGTTTAGCTTTATGTCTGACAAGACTAGTGTGCGTACTTTGGTTGCTATGATGAACTTCCTGATGTGGTTTGGTAATACGACCATCCTGTTGCTGGCAGGTATGATGGGTATCGATACTTCCCTGTTTGAAGCGGCCGAAGTGGACGGTGCTACACCGAGACAGATCTTTTGGCGTATTACGCTTCCGATCCTGCAGCCGATCCTGATCTATGTTATGGTAACATCCTTGATCGGTGGTCTGCAGATGTTCGATGTTCCGCAGATTTTGACCAACGGTACCGGCGATCCGATGCGTTCTTCCATGACACTGATCATGTTCCTGAACAAGCACTTGTATAGCAAGAACTATGGTATGGGTGGTGCGCTGTCCGTATTCCTGTTCATTATCACAGGTATCCTGAGTGTAGTAGTATTCCGTTTCAGCGGCAATCAGGATAAGTATGGAAAGGCATAAGGAGGAAAAGCAAATATGGATATGCAGGTTACTACATTAAATGAGAAAAAGAAAGGCGGCGTGAAGCAGAGACGCATCATTTGCTATATCGTACTCGGACTGGCTTCTTTCCTCTGCCTTTTCTGGTTCTACATCTTGTTTATCAATACGACCCGTTCGCATTCGGAATTGAGTTCCGGTTTTACTCCGATACCGTCTACGCACTTGATCACAAACATGACCAATCTGTTCCATGGAACACAGCCGGTATTGAAGGGTATGCTGAATTCCCTTACCGTATCTGCGCTGAACTGCCTGGTTTGTGTGTATTTCTCGGCAATGACGGCCTATGCGATCCATGCGTATGAATTTAAGTTTAAAAAAGCGTTGTTTACTATGATCCTGGCAATCATGATGATTCCGACACAGGTTACTGCACTTGGTTTCATTCAGTTGATCACCAAGATGAACCTGATGGACAGTTTTGTTCCGCTGATCGTTCCGGCAGCAGCATCTCCGATAGTATTCTTCTACATCAAGCAGTATATGGAGAGTACGCTTCCGATGGAATTGCTCGAAGCAGCCCGTATCGACGGCGCAGGCGAGGTTCGTATTTTTAACGGTATCGTACTTCCGCTGATGGTTCCGGCGATGGCGGTACAGGCGATCTTCTCCTTTGTAGGATGCTGGAATAACTACTTTACTCCGGCACTGGTACTTTCCTCAGAAAGCAAGAAGACATTACCTATTTTGATCGCAACATTGCGTGGTGCAGACTTCCTGAAGTTTGATATGGGCCAGGTTTATGCGATGATCTCCTTCTCGATCTTCCCGGTAATCATTGTTTACCTGATCCTGTCCAAGTACATCGTAGGCGGTCTGGCAGCAGGTTCCGTGAAGGGTTGATTAAACGAACGGATTAGTGTATGATGGGGCGTGTGGTTTCGACCGCACGCTCTTTTATTTTTGGATGGCGAGGACTATACGGAATGGCATCGGAAAAGAAAAACAAAAAACTGGAGGCGTTCTTTGCGGCGGACAGTCCGGTAACGCAGATCCTTTGGACCACGGGCGAGATCGTGATCCTGAGTCTTTTGTGGGTGGTTACCAGCCTTCCCATCGTGACCATCGGAACCTCCACGGCTTCGTTGTATTATGCGGTGGTCAAATCCCTGCGCTGCAGGAGAGGAACGCCGGTGAAGGAGTATTTTCACGCATGGAAGCAGAACCTCCTCAAGGGGACGATCCTGACGCTGTTTTTGTTTGTGGGAGCATTGGCATTGTACAGTGTTATGAACTACCTCGGTGTGTCTGTACAGGAGCAGGTGGATCTGCAGATCCTGACGGAAAAAGCCGGCGAATCGGCCATGGTATTGTATTTTATCTGCCTGGCGGCGATCGCGGAGATCGGGATCCTGTTCATCTATGTGTTCCCAGTATTGTCCCGTTTTGATTTGAGCGTGTTCAAACTGTTGTTTATCGCCTTTGTAATGGCGATCCGGTATTTCTATTATACGATATTGCTGATCCTGTTTTTGATCGCGCTGGCGGTTTTGACGATCCGTCTGCCGGCTTCCATGATGTTTGTTCCGGGGGTATGGGCACTGATTTCCTCAAGGCTGATCGAGAAGGCAATGAAGAAGTATCTGCCGGAGCCGCAGGAAGGCGAAGATGCCTGGTGGATGGAAGTGTAGAAGGGCAAAATAATAGAGAAATACTTGAATACACGGGCTTTTTATGATAATATCTGTTATATGGGGTTTAATTAAAAGAGGGGAAGGTGTCAGCAAATGATAGATGTAAATCAGATCATGTTTGACATGATCAGAAAAAGCAATACAGTAGAAACTTCGAATGTTATGGAGATCGAAGAGATCGTCGATACCGGCCTGGAAAAGACCGAGGATAACATTCAGAAGATCGCGATCGAATATCTGGAAGAAAAGGGTTACAGCCGTTCCGTTCAGAATATGGATATGGCGAAACAGCATATTATGGAGAGTTCCGAGTATTCCGATACCGTGCGTGTGCGTAAGCGCCGTGAAATGGTGGAAGATACCCTGGCGGAAGCAGAGCCGGAAGAACTCGATAAACTGATGAATATCTGCCTGTTGGATAACCTGATGAAGGTATCCGAGAAACTGGACGGTCTGGCAGTCAGCCGTGTGGAATATGCGGTGGAAGTGGTAGACGAGATCGTTCTGGATAAGGAAAAAGGCAGCAATTCCCTGATGGAGTTTGTATCTCTGCAGACATTGCTGAACCGTTATGCGGCACAGGGGTTCCATGTAAAGAGCTTCCTGACCAGAGAAATGGGTAACAGCAACAAGCTGATGATGGCAGGTTTTGCGGCAACAAAGAAGCAGACCGTGATCGTGTTTGAGCGTGCATTAAACTCCTGAAAAACGGAATCGGATAAGTGAAGGAATATCGAAAGCCATTATTTCGAGATAATATCGGAATAATGGCTTTTCAAAAGTAAAATAAGAAGAGGATAAAGGATATGAAGATCATTCAGGCAGCGGACATCACATCGGCGATCAAAGAGATGTGTTATGAAGCGAATCATTCCCTGACCAAAGATATGGAAGGAGCTTTGTACCGTGCGGAAGCGGCGGAAGAGTCTCCTTTGGGGAAGCAGATCCTGAAACAGCTGGAGCAGAATCTGCAGATCGCAGGGGAAGACCGCATTCCCATTTGTCAGGACACCGGTATGGCGGTTGTTTTTGCGGAAATCGGACAGGAAGTGCATGTGGAAGGCGGCTGGATCGAAGATGCGATCAACGAAGGCGTGCGCCAGGGCTATACGGAAGGCTACCTGCGCAAGTCCGTGGTGAGCTGCCCCATCGAGCGCGTGAATACAAAGGATAACACACCGGCGGTGATCCATTATACGATCGTACCCGGGGAGAATATCAAACTCACATTGGCGCCGAAGGGATTCGGCAGCGAGAATATGAGCCGTGTGTTTATGCTCAAGCCGGCGGACGGCGTGGAAGGTATTAAGGAAGCGGTACTGACGGCAGTGCGCGATGCAGGCCCGAACGCGTGCCCTCCGATGGTAGTAGGTGTCGGTATCGGCGGCACCTTTGAGAAGTGCGCTTTTCTTGCCAAGAAAGCACTGACCCGGAATGTGGAGCAGCATTCCGATATTCCTTATATCCGTGCAATGGAAGAGGAACTGTTGGAAAAGATCAATAAGAGCGGCATCGGACCGGGCGGCCTGGGCGGCAGCACCACCGCATTTGCCGTAAACATCGAAACCTACGCCACCCACATCGCAGGCCTGCCGGTCGGCGTCAATATCTGCTGTCATGTAAACCGCCACGCGGTAAGGGTGCTGTAAGACAAATACATTATCTTCCCAAATAAGCGTGCAGCTGTTAATTCTTGCCTTCCCCCCTCCGGGGGGAAAACCAGTTCCTACTTAACGAGGCACGAGTTTAGTAGGACTGTTCGCCGAAGGCCGGATGAGGGGATACTGCACAAAACCGGCGGGATTTCTTACAACATTGAATACAATATAGAGTACATTAAAAATACGAGGTACTAATATGGACTATCATTTGACTGCCCCGTTTGACGGGGAACAATTAAAAACATTAAGAAGCGGCGATATGGTATATATCACCGGCACCATCTATGTTGCACGCGATGCAGCGCACAAACGGATGCAGGAAGCACTGGATCAGGGCAAGGATCTACCCATCGATATTCAGGGGCAGACCATCTATTATATGGGGCCGTCCCCGGCAAGAGAAGGCAGACCCATCGGATCGGCAGGCCCGACCACAGCCAGCCGTATGGACAAGTACGCTCCGAAGCTGCTGGATCTGGGACTGCGCGGGATGATCGGAAAGGGCAAACGCTCCCAGGCGGTAAAGGATGCGATCGTACGAAACGGTGCGGTTTATTTTGCGGCCATCGGTGGTGCAGGTGCATTATTATCCAAAGCGATCACCGCATCGGAAGTAGTAGCCTACGATGATCTGGGAACCGAAGCGATCCGCAAGCTGGAAGTAAAAGACTTCCCGGCGATCGTCGTGATCGACAGCATCGGCGACGATCTGTATATCAAATCCGTAGAACAGTACCACAAGGAGTAACTATACATCTAGCCTTCCCCTGCAGTATTTTCAAAAAACTCCTTGACAGTAACACCGCGACTTTGCTATAATCATTCTTGCACTTCGCAAGAAGAGCATAATTGAATACGC
>CAMJAP010000089.1 GCA_946403625.1 uncultured Lachnospiraceae bacterium | reverse complement strand
GATCATACGGACGGCTTCCGCCTCAGACATTGTCTTACCTGATACTTCAGTTAAATTGTTTTCTTCTTTCTTCATTTTTCAACCATAACCTTCCTGTCAGACGCGAAGCAGAAGACTTTTGAGAAACCGGAAGGGAAAATAGCATAAAAAGATACAAGACTACCCCGCGCCAACAAATACATAATATTATTTTGTTCTTGTGATTTAGAAACAAGCGGCCGCTCGTTTACAATGGAGAAATCCCCGAACCACGAGAAACATAATATGCAAAAATGCTCGAGTTGTCAAGGCATTTATAAACAACTTCATCCACAACTTTATCCACATTCTATCAGACAAAAGAACCGTCCCCCTGTCTGACCTCGACAAACTCGAATTGTCGAAAAGAAAAACTTGTGCTACAATAGGGGCAATTGTTAGAAAGGAGAACTGTTATGACAGCAGAAGAACAAAAATTTTTAGACCGTATCAATGAGTATGCCGATAAGGTATTGGGACATATTAACCCGCAGAAAACACAGGTCGGCTATCAGCTGGAGCAGATCAAACCCATTATGGAAGAGATTGCCAAGGAAGAAGGCAGCACCGTAGAGAGCGTATTCATCCGTTATATGGATCTGGCTTCCGAACGCAGCGTAGACCTGGAAAGAAAGTTCCAGTCGACCATGGGAAATATGAATTCTTACGGGGATGTCTTTATTCACGATTAAAGCACATACAAGTGTCAATGATCAGACAAAAGAACCGTCCCCTTGTCTGGACAAAAGAACCGTCCCCTTGTCCGGACATCAAAAAAACACGGGATTCGCTCCCGTGTTTTTGATTGGAAAAATGATTAATTGTTTGCTTCTGCCTTGTTCTTTGAGATCTTGAGCAGCGTCTGGATCTCATTGATCACTGCCTGCACCTCATCGATCGTTGTCATAATGGACTCCAACTGGGTCTGCTCTTTTTCGTCGATCACGCCGTCTTTGGCGATCATCACCAGTTCCTTGGATATACGATCCATATCCTGAGCGGAGTTTAAGAACTTGATCACGACCTGTGCCAAACCATCGGAATCATCGATCTGGAAATCATCCCGCAGCAAAAAGTCCGTAGATACATGAAAGTAGTCGCTGAGTGCCACGATCATATCCGTAGTCGGCAGCGATGTCCCCAGTTCCCATTTGGAAACGGTCTGACGACTCACATTCAAAGCCTCTGCCAACATTTCCTGTGAGCATCCGCTCTGTCTGCGAAGATATACCATTTTATCAGCAAATAACATACGCTCGCCTCCTTTTTTGATCTGTTCTGTTTTATGGTTACCTTTTGCCAAAAAACTGCCGGTAGTTTGGGCCGGCAGTTTTCCACGGGACCAGCCCGTCTTATTTGATCACACGTACACGGATTACGCCTTCGATTGCAGAAAGTTTTTCTACCAGCTCTGCAGTCACTGCGGAATCGGTATCCAACAGGGTGTATGCATAATCACCCTTGGACTTGTTGGTCATGTTATCGATATTGATACCTGCAGCACCGAATACTGCGGTAAACTGAGTGATCATATTAGCGACATTCTTGTGATAGATCGCTACACGACCAGCGGTCTGGCAAACACCCATATCTGCATTCGGATAGTTTACGGAGTTGCGGATATTACCGTTCTCCAGGAAATCACGTACTTCCTGTACAGCCATGATCGCACAGTTATCTTCTGCTTCCTCTGTGGATGCACCGAGGTGCGGCATCAGGATTACGCCTTCCTGTCCTGCAGTCGTCGGGTTTGCAAAGTCGGAAACATACTTGCGGATCTTGCCTGCCTTGATGCCTTCCAGAACTGCCTTCTCATCGCAGAGCAGATCACGTGCAGCATTGATAATTATCACGCCGTCCTTCATCATCGCGATCGCATCCTTGCCGATCATGCCCTTGGTGCTATCCAACAGGGGGACATGAATGGTGATGTAATCACACTCGCGATAGATATCATTTACATCGGTCACATGCTTTACATCACGGCTCAGATTCCAAGCCGCATTGATGGAAAGATACGGATCGTAACCGTATACTTCCATTCCCATATGCTTTGCAGCATTTGCAACCAATACACCGATGGCTCCCAGACCGATGATACCCAGCTTCTTGCCTGCGATCTCGGTTCCGGCAAATTTCTTCTTTTCCTTCTCTGCAGTCTTCGCAATGTTTTCATCTGCTGCATCGCTCTTTGCCCACTCGATACCGCCTACGATATCACGTGCTGCAAGCAGCATGCCTGCGAATACCAGCTCCTTAACAGCATTTGCATTTGCGCCCGGAGTATTGAATACAACGATACCCTTTTCTGCACACTTATCCAGCGGGATATTGTTTACACCGGCACCTGCACGTGCTACAGCCAGCAGATTTGCCGGCAGATCCATATCGTGCATAACGGCACTTCTTACCAGGATGGCATCCGCTTCATTCACATCCTCGGTCTTTGCATATGCATCTGTAAAATTATCCAGCCCGCAAGCTGCGATCGGATTTAAGCAATGATATTTATATGCCACTTTCTTATCCTCCGTATTATTTATTCTCCAACTCAAACTTCTTCATGAATTCTACCAGAGCCTTTACGCCTTCGATCGGCATAGCGTTGTAGATGGATGCACGCATACCGCCTACGCTTCTGTGACCCTTCAGGTTCTCAAAGCCTGCAGCCTTGGATTCCTTAACAAACTTCGCATCCAGCTCTTCGTTTCCGGTAATGAACGGAACGTTCATCAGGGAACGGTCTTCCTTGCGAACGGTGCCCTTGAACAGCTCGCTCTCATCCAGGAAGTTGTACAGGATTGCAGCCTTCTCTTCGTTCAGCTTCTTCATTGCATCCAGGCCGCCCATCTTCTGGATCCACTTGAATACCTTACCGCAAATGTAGATACCGTATGCAGGCGGTGTGTTGTACAGAGAGTTTGCATCTGCATGTGTCTTATATTTCAGCATGGTCGGAGTGCCCGGAAGGGTATCCTCGGTGATCAGGTCTTCACGGATGATCACGATAACCACACCAGCCGGTCCGATGTTCTTCTGAACACCGCCGTAAACCAGGCCGTACTTGGAGATATCCATCGGCTCGCTCAAGAAGCAGGAAGATACGTCGGATACCAGAGTCTTGCCCTTGGTGTTCGGCAGAGTCTTAAACTTTGTACCGTAAATTGTATTGTTCTCGCAGATATATACATAGTCTGCATCCGGAGAGATCGGCAGATCGGAGCAATCCGGAATGTAAGAGAATGTCTTGTCCTCAGAAGAAGCGATCTTATTTGCTTTACCGAAGATCTGAGCCTCCTGGTAAGCTTTCTTCGCCCACTGACCGGTTACGATATAGTCTGCCACCTTGTTCTTCATCAGGTTCATCGGGATCATCGCGAACTGCTGATGAGCGCCGCCCTGCAAAAAGAGCACTTTGTAATTCTGCGGAATGGAAAGGATAGATCTGAGATCAGCCTCTGCGTCCTGGATGATTCCTTCATAAACCTTGGATCTGTGGCTCATCTCCATTACTGACATACCGCATCCGCGATAGTCCAGCATTTCATCTGCAGCTTCCTGCAGTACTTCCTCCGGCAATACCGCCGGTCCCGCCGAGAAATTGTACACTCTGCTCATTATAATTTTCCCTCCTAATTTTTCATCACCCATATTTGGGGTGTACAAAACACCATAATCATATACTCAAAAGTTCGTTCCGTCAACAAGAACTGTTATAACCGTTTTTTATTCGTAACGTATCAGTTCTGTTTTGCCTTCATATCCGCATCATCAAATACGGCTTCCAACGGCTGTCCGCCCGGTACCATCGGGAATACCTTATCGTCTTCCTTGATGATACAGTCAAGCACTACGGGGCCTTTTGCCTTGATGGCCTGCTGCAGTGCCGGAACGATCTCTTCTTTTCTGGTTACGCGGATCGCGGTGCAGCCCAGGCCTTCCGCAACCTTCACATAATCCACACCGTCTTCCAGTACGGTCTGGGAGTAACGCTGTCCGTAGAACAGGTTCTGCCACTGACGTACCATACCCAGCACATGGTTGTTGATGATGATCTGGATGATCGGCACCTGATATCTTGCAGCCGTAGCCAGCTCATTCATATTCATACGGAAGCATCCGTCACCGCCGATATTTACTACGATCTTGTCCGGGCGTCCGAACTTGGCACCGATGCAGGCACCCAGGCCGTATCCCATGGTTCCCAGACCGCCGCTGGTCAGGAAGGTTCTGGGCTCAGTAAACTGATAGAACTGTGCTGCCCAGATCTGATGCTGGCCGACATCCGTAGTCACGATCGCCTTGCCCTTGGTCACATCATAGAGTGCTTCGATGATGTACGGGCAGGTCAGACGGCTGTGCGGATACTGCAGCGGCATCTTTTCCTTCATATCTTTGATCTTTGCCATCCACTCGCTGTGGTTCTGCTTCGGCAGTTTCTTGTTGATCTTCTGCAGGATCTCCTTCAGATCACCGACAACGGAAGCCGTTGCGCGGATATTCTTATTGATCTCGGCAGCATCGATGTCGATGTGCAGGATCTTTGCATTCGGAGCAAAGGTCTTCGGATTGGAGATCACTCGGTCGGAGAATCTTGCGCCCAGAGCGATCAGCAGGTCACACTTGCTCACACCGATATTGGTGGTCTTGGTACCGTGCATACCGATCATACCGGTATAGTTTTCCGCAGTACCGTCATAGGCACCCTTGCCCATTAAGCTGTCGCAGACCGGAGCATCCATCTTCTTTGCGAACTCTGCCAGTTCTGCAGATGCGCCGGAGATGATCGCACCACCGCCCACATACAGGAAAGGACGTTCGGAAGACTTTAACAGCTCGATCGCATTGTCGATATCTTCCTCGGTATATCTTGTCACCTGCGGAAGCAGATACGGTTTTTCTTTCTTATATTCGCACTTTGCAGCGGTCACATCCTTGGTGATGTCTACCAGCACCGGTCCCGGTCTGCCGCTCTTTGCGATGGCAAATGCCTTACGAATGGTGTCTGCCAGCTTGGTTACATCTTTTACGATAAAGCCATGCTTGGTGATCGGCATGGTCACACCGGCGATATCCACTTCCTGGAAGGTATCCTTGCCCAGCCACGGAAGGGTCACATTTGCAGTGATCGCTACCAGAGGAACGCTGTCCATATAGGCAGTTGCGATACCAGTCACCAGGTTGGTCGCACCCGGTCCGGAAGTTGCCATACATACGCCTACTTTACCGGTCGATCTTGCATATCCGTCTGCCGCATGTGCAGCGCCCTGCTCGTGGCTGGTCAGCACATGATGGATCTCATCGGAATGCTTGTACAGTTCATCATAGATATTTAAGATGGTACCGCCCGGATATCCGAATACGGTATCCACACCCTGCTCTTTCAGACACTCGATCACGATCTGGGATCCGGTCAGCAGTTCTGCCTCTGCTTTCTTCCGTCCTCTGCCGCTCGTCTTCACTGCAGATGATTTTTCTTTCTTTGCAGCTGCGGTTTTTGTCGTCTTAGCCGCTTTTACAGCCGTTGTCTTTTCTGCTGCATTCTTCGGCGGGCGTCCGCGGCGCTTGGGTGCCTCGGTAGTTTCCGGAGCCGTCTTTGCTTTTCTTCCAGCCATTCGCCAGTTCCTTCCTTTCTCGGTATTACTATTTTATCTAATAAGATTTGCTTTATTGCCCCTCATCCGGCGCTTCGTGCCACCTTCCCCCCAGAGGGGGGGAAGGCAAGATAACGAAGGATTAATTCTTCTTGGGTACCTGCAGGATCGCACCACGGTTGCCGCTGGTTACCAGTTCACGATAACGAGCCAGATAACCGCTCAGGTGCTGCTCCTTCGGCTGCCATTTTGCACGGCGAGCCGCCAGTTCTTCGTCAGATACCTTCATATCCAGTTTGTTGTTCGGGATATCGATGGAGATGATATCGCCTTCCTCTACCAACGCGATCGGACCGCCTACGGCTGCTTCCGGAGAAACATGTCCGATGGATGCGCCACGGCTTGCACCGGAGAAACGTCCGTCCGTGATCAGTGCTACGGAAGATCCCAGTCCCATACCTGCGATTGCGGAGGTCGGGTTGAGCATCTCACGCATACCCGGGCCGCCCTTCGGGCCTTCGTAACGGATCACAACTACATCGCCGGCTACGATCTTACCGCCCTTGATGGCTGCGATCGCATCTTCTTCACAGTCAAATACTCTTGCCGGACCTTCGTGTACCATCATCTCAGGCACTACAGCGGAACGCTTTACCACACCGCTGTCCGGTGCCAGGTTGCCCTTCAGTACGGCGATACCACCGGTCTGGCTGTACGGGTTGTCGATCGGACGGATAACTTCCGGATCCATATTGATGCAGCCCTTGATATTTTCTGCAACGGTCTTGCCCGTTACCGTGATCAGATCGGTATAGAGCAGATCCTTCTTGCACAGTTCGTTCATTACTGCATATACACCGCCGGCTTCGTTTAAGTCTTCCATATAGGTCGGGCCTGCCGGTGCCAGATGGCACAGGTTCGGTGTCTTTGCGGACAGTTCATTGGCGATATCCAGGTTCAGATCTACGCCTGCTTCGTTTGCGATGGCCGGCAGATGCAGCATAGAGTTGGTGGAGCAGCCCAGTGCCATATCTACGGTCAGCGCATTCATAAATGCCTTCTCGGTCATAATGTCGCGCGGACGGATGTTCTTTTCTACCAGTTCCATGATCTTCATACCCGCATGCTTTGCCAGACGGATACGTTCGGAATAAACCGCCGGGATGGTACCGTTGCCCTTCAGGCCCATACCCAAAGCTTCGGTTAAGCAGTTCATGGAGTTTGCGGTATACATACCGGAGCAGGATCCGCAGGTCGGACAAACCTTCTCTTCAAACTCTTCCAGATCTGCTTCGGTGATCTTTCCTGCTGCCAGCTCGCCCACTGCCTCAAACATAGAAGACAGGGAACGCTTACGGCCCTTTACGTGGCCAGCCAGCATCGGACCGCCGGATACAAATACGGTCGGGATATTCACACGTGCCGCAGCCATCAGAAGGCCCGGAACGTTCTTGTCGCAGTTCGGCACCATAACCAGGCCGTCAAAGCCGTGTGCCATTGCCATACACTCGGTGGAATCCGCGATCAGATCACGGGTAACCAGGGAATACTTCATACCGATATGGCCCATTGCGATACCGTCGCAAACCGCGATTGCCGGGAATACTACCGGAGTACCGCCCGCCATTGCTACGCCGAGTTTTACGGCCTCTACGATCTTGTCCAGGTTCATATGTCCCGGTACGATCTCGTTAAAAGAAGATACGATACCGATCAACGGACGTTCTCTCTCCTCTTTTGTATACCCCAGTGCATTAAACAAACTTCTGTGAGGTGCCTGTGATGTTCCGCACTTTACGCTGTCACTTCTCATTACCCTGATCTCCTTTCCAGTCTACCTTGTTCTCTATTATTTATCCAACTGATAAAATCCGACTTTCTTGTATACTTTGCGCAATGTCTTGTTTGCCATATAGGATGCTCTCTCCGCACCGGCCTTGTAAACCGAATCCAGATATGCCTTATCCGCGATCAGACGCTTTGCTTCCTCACGGATCGGTGCGATCGCCTGTACTACGGCATCTCCGACCGCCGGCTTGAACACGCCGTAGCCCTGTCCTGCAAACTCTTTTTCGATTTCTTCAAAAGTCTTACCGGTCAGTGTTGCGTAGATGTTCATCAGGTTTGCCACACCCGGCTTGTTCTCCTTATCAAAACGTACGCAGTTTTCCGTATCGGAATCGGTCACTGCACGCTTAAACTTCTTCATGATCACATCCGGCTCGTCCATCAAAAATACACAGCCGTTCGGCTCGGATTTGGACATCTTGGAGCCCGGAGTGGTCAGGCCGTAAATACGTGCGCCAACCTTGCTGATGTACGGCTCCGGCACACGGAATACGTCACCGTAGATGTTGTTGAAACGGATCGCGATGTTTCTGGTCAGCTCCACATGCTGCTTCTGATCCTCTCCGACCGGTACATAATGCGGCTGATAGAGCAGAATGTCTGCTGCCATCAGGGACGGATAGGTAAACAGTCCGGCATTGATGTTGTCTTTGTGCTTCTCGGACTTATCCTTAAACTGTGTCATACGGCTCAGTTCACCAAACATGGTGTAGCAATCCAATACCCAGCCAAGCTGTGCGTGTGCCGGTACGTGGGACTGCAGGAACAGGGTGTTCTTCTCCGGATCCAGACCGCACGCAATATAGAGCGCCAGCATTTCCATCGAGCGTCTGCGCAGTTCCTTCGGGTCCTGGCGCACCGTAATGGTATGCATATCCGCCATAAAATAATAGCACTCGAATTCATTTACCCGGTCTGCCCAGTTCTTAATGGCGCCCAGATAATTGCCCAGATGCAAATCGCCGCTGGGCTGGATTCCCGAGAGCATGATCTTCTTTTCTGTTTCCACAATTTCTTCCTCCAAAAACTCTGTCTTACTTGATCCGTTCTGCGATCAGCTTGCCCATCTCCTTGCAGCCCACCTTGGTGCAGCCTGCGCTGAAGATGTCGCCGGTACGGAAACCGTCCTTCAATACCTGATCCACGGCCGCATCGATCGCATCCGCTTCCTTGTCCAGATCAAAGGAATAACGCAGCATCATGGATGCGGACAGAATGGTTGCGATCGGGTTTGCCAGGTCCTTGCCCGCGATATCCGGTGCGGAACCGTGGCTCGGCTCATACAGGCCGAACTTTGTATCATTCAAAGATGCGCTGGCAAGCATACCGATGGAACCGGTTACCATACTTGCCTCATCGGATAAGATGTCACCAAACATATTCTCGGTCAGAACCACGTCAAACTGGGACGGATCCTTTACCAGCTGCATTGCGCAGTTGTCTACCAGCATATGTTCTACCGTCACATCCGGATAATCCTTTGCCACTTCATTAACCACGGCACGCCACAGTCTGGAGGAATCCAGTACATTGGCCTTATCCACGCTGCAGACTTTGCCGCGGCGCTTTCTTGCAATATCAAATGCCTTGATCGCAATACGACGGATCTCCTCCTCCGTATAGGTCAGAGTATCGATGGCCTTACGCACACCGTTTTCTTCCACGGTCTTGCGCTCACCGAAATACAGACCGCCGGTCAGCTCACGCATGATCAGCAGATCAAAGCCTTTTTCGGAGATCTCTTCCTTTAACGGACAAGCCCCGCGCAGTTCCGGATACAGTACTGCCGGACGCAGGTTGGCAAACAGGTTGAGTGCCTTGCGGATCTTTAAAAGACCTGCTTCCGGTCTCTTCTCGGGCGGCAGTTTGTACCACGGAGATGTATTGGTATCTCCGCCGATGGAGCCCATCAGTACCGCATCTGCTGCCTTTGCGGTAGCGATCGCCTCATCGGTAAGCGGCTCGCCGCAGGCATCGATGGAAGCTCCGCCCATCAAAATGTCCGTATATTTCATCTCATGGCCATATACTGCTGCCACTTTGTCCAAAACAGCTTTGGCCTGTGCCACGATCTCCGGTCCGATCCCGTCGCCCGGAATGCAAGTGATATTCAGTGTCATGATCTATAACTCCTTTTCCTTCAGCTCCGCGGGTAAGTTTCTGCACAATCCGGTCCTTGCCTGCGGCTCTTTCTCAATTCAAGTACTCTGCTTAATTCTCCGCCTTTTCTACCTGTGCGATGGCACTCTTACGCATCGGGATACGGCAGTTCTTGTTGCTGCCGAATTCTACGATCACATCCTCATCCGTGATATCGATGAGCACGCCGTAGAAACCGCTGGTGGTAACGACCACATCGCCCACTTCCATAGAATTGCGCATTTCATCGAGCTTCTTCTGCTCTTTCTTCTGCGGCAGAAGCAGCATAAAATAAAATACCGCCAGCATTGCCACGATGGAAATGATCATGGAAACTCCCATTCCTCCGGCAGCGCCGTCCGCACCGGCAGCGGTAGCCGCTGCATCCAATAAAAAGAAAGTGTTCATAGTTTTATTTCCTCCTAAATAATATTCACATGATATAGTTAAACTCTTATATCATACACAAAAGCCGGGATTCCCGCAAGTCTTTATTTTCTGTCGGAATCCGCTTTCGCGCGCCTAAAGCAGATGCTCCGGGGCGTTTTGTATCATATACTATTTCTCATCCCCGGCCTGCATACGCTCCAGCGTTTCTTTTTTAAACGAAGCGTAGTTTCCGGCCTCGATCGCCCCGCGGATCTCTTCCATCAGATGATTGTAGTAATACAGGTTGTGCAGAACACACATACGCATCCCAAGCATCTCCTTTGCTTTGAGCAGATGACGCACATATCCTCTGGAATACCTGCGACAGGTCGGACAGCCACAGCCTTCTTCGATCGGGCGGTCATCTGTCTCATACTTCGCATTCATCAGGTTGATCTTGCCGAATTTCGTATACAGATGCGCATGTCGGCCGTTTCTGGTCGGATATACGCAGTCAAAAAAGTCCACACCGCGGTCTACCGCCTCCAGAATATTGGCAGGTGTACCGACGCCCATCAGATAGGTCGGCTTGTTCTGGGGCAGATACGGCACCGTTTCGTCCAGAATATAGTACATCTGCTCGTGGCTCTCCCCGACCGCCAATCCGCCCACTGCATAACCGTCCATGTCCATCTCCGCGATCTGTTTGGCATGCTCGATACGGATGTCCGCATATACCGCGCCCTGATTAATGCCGAAAAGCAGCTGATCTTTGTTGATGGTATCTTCCCTTGCGTTCAGTTCCGCCATCTTGATCCGGCAACGCTCCAGCCACCGGGTGGTGCGTTCCACGGATTTCTGCACATACTCGCGCTCGGCCAGTGCCGGCGGACATTCGTCAAATGCCATAGCAATGGTGGACGCCAGATTGGACTGGATCTGCATACTCTCTTCCGGTCCGATAAAGAGCTTCCGTCCGTCGATATGCGACTGGAAGGTCACGCCTTCTTCCTTGATCTTACGCAGTCCTGCCAATGAAAAAACCTGAAACCCGCCGGAATCTGTAAGGATCGGCTTGTTCCAGCTCATAAAACGATGCAGTCCGCCCATCTTTTTTACGATCTCGTCCCCGGGGCGGACATGCAGATGATAGGTATTGGATAATTCCACCTGTGTACCGATGTTCTCCAGATCTTCCGTGGAAACTGCACCTTTGATCGCTGCGACCGTTCCCACATTCATAAATACCGGTGTCTGGATGGTTCCATGCACCGTTTCCATCACCGCCCGTTTTGCTCTGCCATCCGTAGCGATGACTTGATACTTCATTTTGCTCATAAAAATCTTCCTATCCGTTTCTTCGGGATCCTGTCTGTCCCGCTTATTTCTCCGAATGCCGTTATCCGTTCGCCTTCTTCTCCGCTTTCATTTCGGCCTCGGCTCTTAACCTGGCTTCTGCCTGTGCCTTTTCCTCTTCCACCCGGTTCTCTACCCGGTAATACTCTTCCAGGCGCGGTCTTGCCTTTTCATAGCATTCCTTCAGCTGCGGGTCAAAGTGTGTCCCCATGCCTTCGGAAATAATGCGGTCTGCCTCTTCAAAAGACATCCGCTCCTTGTATACGCGCTTGCTGACCAGGGCATCGTATACATCCGCGATCGCCATAATCCGGGCTTCCAGCGGGATCTCTTCCCCTTTTAACCCCTCCGGATAACCCGATCCGTCCCAGCGTTCGTGATGATAATGTGCCACATTTTCCGCCAGATGATGAAATGCCTTATCGTCCGTATCCTTCAGGATCTCGTGCACAATACGTGCACCTTCCGCCGCGTGTTTTTTCATCACTTCGTATTCCTCCGGCGTAAACCGGTTGGGATTGCGCAGAATGGCATCGTCGACCGCAATCTTTCCCAGATCGTGCATGGGCGCCGCCTTGATGATATTTCTGCAAAACTCTTCCGTAAGCGCCGGGGTACCCAGCTTCATGATCTCATCGATCAGAATGCGTACGCAGATGCTGGTTCGTTTGATATGGCCGCCGGTGGAGTTGTCACGACTTTCTACCATGGTCGCCATACTCATGATCAGGTTGTCGTGCATCCGGACGATGCTAGCTGTTTTCACCGCTACTTCGTTCTGCAGCTCGGACCGGTATTGATTCAGCAGGCGGATGTATTTCTGATTCTGTGTGTCATTGGTCAGTACGATCTGATATCCGCACTGCCTGGTACCGTCATGCAGATATTTGACCTGTACCTGATAAATCTCTTCTCCGACAAACTCTTTTTCTTTCTCAGCCGATTTCGCTGCTGATTTTTCCCCGGCGTTCTTCTTCTCCGGCTCTTTTTTCTCCGCTTCGGAGTCCTCTGCTTTCTCCTCCTTGGCGGTCTGCACGCAAAAATACTTCGTACCGGTATGGTCGTTATCCTTAAACCAGGCCAGCCAGTCCAGGATATTGTTTTCCAGTCCTTCGACGCCGATGATGCTGGTATCCACCGCGATCTTGTCCAGCGCCGGAATAATGCGTCTGGCCGTATCGTTGCTGCCCAGATAATGATACTTAAAATCCAGCGAAATAAAGCCGGTATCGCCGGAGCGCACCATGGATTCGATCGCCATATCGCTCACATGATACAGTTCCATTCGATGGATGATCATCAGATACACGAGCTGTGCATAGACATAGCAAAGCGGTGTCAGTTCCATTCCGACCGGCAAAAACGGCCGTACCAGATACCCCACCACCGTGATCATATGCGGGAAAAACAGCATATGCAGGATTTGCCGCGACACCTGATTTTTCTTTCTCCAGGTGTAGATGAGCGCACCGATACTGAAGCCGCAGAATATAGCCAGCACCACATAGAAGAAGCTGTGCATCAGGCCGTATTCTTTGATCGGCACATAAATGCCGTCTTTCTGGCTTATAACGATGCTCTTATAAAACCAGCTGCCTTCCTGACCGATGGACAGGATGCTGCAATAGACCAGCGCGCACAGCGTAAACGATGCGAACCGTAACCGGTACCCCAGCCGTATCCCGCATAGATTCAAAATACAAAGACTGATAAACCATGGGAAAAAACAGCCCCCGATATAGGCAATCTTCAGACCGAACAGAACGATCTGCAGATTTGGCTCGTTATAGATCTCCAAAAATGCAAAGTTCATGACCGGGATCAGCATAAACAGAACCGTGATATTCACTTCGTAGCGGCGGCGCCAGACAAATACATAAAAGGTTGTCAGCATCAGCGACAACACAAAAACCACCATATAGTAAATCTGAATCATAGCCCGTAATTCTCCGTAATCGTTATTCAGATATCCCGTCTACATACTAAAAATATTATATAGATTTTAGAATAGAATTGCAATAACGTTGTCATCCCGGGCGGTTCGCAACGATAACTTATTTGCAATCTTCCTTCGGTTTATGCTATACTCTTCCAAGTAAATTTTTTATATATAGGGGGATTTTTGTATGCCCGGATCCACATTCGGAAAACATTTCAGAGTAACTACCTGGGGCGAATCGCACGGCCCGGCGCTCGGCTGCGTGATCGACGGCTGCCCGGCAGGGCTGTCCTTGAGCGAAGATGATATCCAGCCGTATCTGGCCAGACGCAAACCCGGTACTTCGGCGGCTACCACACAGCGCAAGGAAGATGATCTGGTCGAGATCTTATCCGGTGTCTTTGAAGGCGTCACCACCGGTGCCCCCATTTCCTTAATGATCCGAAACACTTCCCAGCGTTCCGGTGATTACGGCAATCTGGTTGATACCTATCGCCCGGGGCATGCAGATTATACCTTTGACCAGAAATACGGTACCCGTGATTATCGCGGCGGCGGACGCAGCTCCGGCCGTGAGACCGCTGCCCGCGTAGCCGCCGGTGCCGTAGCTATCAAAATATTAAGCCAGCTTGGCATCTCCGTATACGCCGGCACCACTGCCATCGGCCCGGTCAGCCTTTCTGCAGAGCAGCTGGCTTCTTTGACCGAGGCAGACTTTGTGAACGGACGCGCCAATGCGGTCGGTATGCCGGATGCCGCTATGGCGGAACAGGCTATGAAATATATCGATGACTGCCGTATGCAGCGCGATTCCGTGGGCGGCGTCGTAGAATGTCGCATTGACGGCGCTCCTGCCGGTCTCGGCGAAACCGTCTTTGACAAGCTGGATGCCCTGCTGGGTCAGGCGCTCTTTTCCATCGGCGCCGTAAAAGCTGTGGAGATCGGCGACGGATGTGCGGTTGCCACCCGCAAGGGCAGCGAAAATAACGACAAGATCCGTATTCAGAACGGAAAAGCCGCTTTTGAGAGCAATCACGCCGGCGGCATCCTGGGCGGTATGTCCAACGGAGATCAGATCGTTGCCCGTGCGTATTTTAAACCGACCCCGTCCATCTATCAGCCGCAGGAAACCATCAAAAAAGACGGTACCGAAACCGTCCTGGAAATTGCCGGCCGCCACGATCCCGTCGTGGTTCCCCGCGCCGTTGTGGTTGTCGAATCCATGTGCGCTCTGACCATTCTGGATCTGCTCCTCGCAAATATGGGCGCAAAGATGGAACACCTGAAGAAACTGTATCGGTAAATTAGAGTTTGTCAGTGCTCCTTGCCTTCCCCCTTCCGGGGAAAAGCTGTCGCGAAGCGACTGATGAGGGTTCCGCGTCTGCCAGTTACTGTGTCAGGAGCCGGATCAGTTAAAGCAGTTTTCGAAGCCTGCCGCAGCAGTTTGTGAGACCAAGCATCCCCCACTCGCCCGCAGTCAACTGTTTGAGCGAAGTTCGCGCCCCGTTCTTTTTAGGCGCGAACAAGCGAGTTTGCAAGGGCGAGTCGGTTTGGAGGGGATGCGCAGGATGAACAAACTTCTTGCGGAGGCACAGCGAGAAAACTGTCTTTACTGAACGGCTCCGATGTAGATATCCGGCCGAGAGCCCCTCATCCGGCCTTCGGCCACCTTCCCCCCGCAAGCAGGGGGAAGGCAAGTGCTACCGCCAAGTTTTCT
>CAMJAP010000088.1 GCA_946403625.1 uncultured Lachnospiraceae bacterium | reverse complement strand
GATAAAATGAACGCAGGGTCTGGTTATGCCATTCCCGCTTGGGGCAGATGATGATGTTTGCTTGGTAGGCGCTCATCGTCTGCTTCCTTTATTCAGTTGTAGTGGCTTAGGCATCAGGTTAGCTCCGAAGAGTCCGTGTAGCCTTTCACCTATTCAGTTGTAGGGGCATCATCTTCAATGACACCCAGTTCATATGTCTCCACCTGCTGACTCTTTTTCATCTTCAGCTGCGTGGATAAAAACGATTCGACATCAAACAGGTTCGCATCATCAAAGTCCGACAGTTCTTTGTACCGCTTATGCTTTGTAATATCGAATTTGTCTGAGAAAAATGGTCTCACGCCTCTTAGCTGCATGATACATTTCCCGCCGTCCATGACTGCGATCTCATCCTGTGACATCAGTTCTTTCCCCGTTTTCTGATAATTCAAACCGTAGGACGGGGATTGTCCTCTGGTATCCGATGTATTGTAGAGGTCAATCGTTTCCTTACCCAAAATCTCCGACATCTCTTTCAGTGTCGTCTTCTCTTTTCCTCCGAGGAATAGCGTGGTATCACAGTTGCCCTCTATCGTATCGGCATTATCCTTGTAGATTGCCTTCAGCTGACTCTTTGACTGCAAAATAATAGAAGCAGAGATTTCCCTGCTTCGAATCGTCGCGATCAGCTTATCGAATTGTGGTATCTGGCCGATATTGGCAAACTCGTCCAGGAGAAACCTCACATGAACAGGCAACTTGCCGTGATGCTTATCGTCTGCGCATTCGCATAAAAGGTTGAACATCTGCGACTGCATCATCGCCAGAATAAAGTTGAAAGTTCCATCGGTGTCCGACATGATCATAAACAGTGCGGTCTTTCTTTCACCGATCTGATCAAGCTCCATTTCGTCGTACTCTGTCAGGTCTCGAAGTTCCTTGATATCGAACGGAGCAAGCCTTGCACCGCATGAGATCAAAATACTCTTCGCGGTCTTGCCGGCAGCCAATTTATATTTTTTATATTGCTTCACGGCAAAGTGATCCGGCTCGTCTGCTTCCAGTTCTTCAAAAATCAGATCTATGGCATTTTTGAAGCTCTCATCATCTTCTCTCGTCTCCGATGCATTGATCATATCTATGAGCGTGATGAAGTTCTGTTCCTCCTCCACGCACTCATAAAATATATATCCGATGTATGCCTGATACAGCAGCTTCTCTGCCTTGACCCAGAAATCTTCGGTTGCCTGTTGTCCCTCACCCTTGGTGTTTACAATGAGCGTATTCACCAGTTTTAAGATGTCTTTTTCATCATGCAGATAGGCGAAGGGATTGTAGTGCATCGACTTCTTGAAATTGATCGTGTTGAGTACCTTTATCTCATATCCGGCATCATAAAGCATCTGCCCAACTTCAAGTAAAACAGTTCCTTTCGGATCCGTTATCACATATGAAGAATGGAGCTGCATGATGTTCGGCTTCACAAAAAAGCGGGTCTTACCGGAGCCTGAACCGCCGATTACCAGGATGTTCTTATTCCTGGCATACTTCGGACCCTTTGGCTTACCGTTCATGATAAGTCCCTCTGTCTGTGTGAGGATCACATTGTTCTCCGGATCATTCAGATCCATGTACGGCTCGATATCCTTTGCATTGCCCCACCGGGCGCTGCCGTATTCCTCACCCTTGCGAAACTTCTTTGCGTTCTTGCTCTTGAAATATACGACCAGCCTCATACCCACTCCGAATACTGCTCCGAAGAGCAGATCCATCAGATTGATACTTGGCCATATGTTCTCAAACGCCGGTCCGAGATTGGAAAGACTTCCCATCAGCTTGTTGAAAAAGTCAGGTGCTTCCGTCACACGATACGCATACGCCATCTTGTTTCCGAAGTATCCGAAGAGCAGATAGGGGAACACTTTAAGCAGCAGCTTCGTTCCGCCTGCTTTGACGAACTTCTTTGCCACAGCTGTCAGTGCCTGATCAACAGGATTACTCTTCACAGGTTGCTTATGCGCCGGTTTCTTCGCACCGCTTTTCTTATGCTTCGGTTTGCCTTTACCGGTACTCTTTTTGGCGGCAGGCTTTTTTACTTCACTCATAAGCTCTGCCCCCTGTTCTTCTGTCTGGTCTTCTCCCTCTCGCGGTTCTTGTCCAACCCCATGGACAGATCGCGGAACTTCTTCAAGACCTGCTTAAACGGTGTGTGTTCTTTCTTACGGTTATTGCTTGCAATAAACTCCTTGAACGCCATCGTCATCGCATCCTGATCCCTGCTCTTGAAGAAAACGAAATACTTCGGCGGATCAAGCGTCTTATCCTTTTTCACGGCGTAGTCGATATGATACTTCCTCGCCACACGATCAAAGGACTTGATGTTGCTCTCATCCACTTCGATATTCGTCGCCCCGGCATTCTGCTCCATCAGCTGTTTTAACGACTGTTTCCCGTGCTTGAACTGATGAGACTTCTGCTTCTGTGCATCGAGGAACATCTTCATTGCCTTCGCCAGCACATTCGCAGTAAGCTTTCCTGTTCGAATCCCGAGGGATACGACCTTCTGATTTACTTCTTCATGCATCTGTTACTCCTTTCCGGGCGTAGCCCTGTATTTGCAATGGTGTCAGGGAGGCACCACCAGCCTGCGTAAATTCCTTTTCATCATTTTCATTTCCTCTTTTTCCAATACTTTTTGGGCTTCGGTATCAGTCCATTCTTACGGAGAATCGCATCTATCTCTTTGCAGGTACAGGCGTTGAGCTGCGCCAGAATGCTGATATGCTTCTCCCCGTAACATCCGTTAATGCGATATCTGTAGCAGATCTCGCCTTCTGTCATATACATCTGCTCATATCTCTCCTTTCCACTTCTGGACCGTCGGTCCAGAAGTTCCTTAAACGCAAAAAAAGCGCGAGCCTAAGATTTCTCCTAAACCCGCGCTTATCGCTGTACATTATTCAGTTACAGATTGTCTACTTCAAAAGATATATCGTATGAAGTTTTGCTTCAAAAAGTCCATCCACCAGATGCATATCATCCAGAAGCAGGCATTGAAAAAGAACCGCTCTTATATCCTTCAGATGGTATATTTGATTATTCACGTAACCCTGAAGATATGGTGGCATGATCTGCCCTGCAAGATCCTTGCGGCTCATAATACTGAGAAGATACAGACCATTGATTATGTGTTTTCCGGATAAAGGAAATGCATAGGTCTCATTCCCTTCATACACAAAGCGATACCGGTCAAGTTCAGCCTCCGGAAAGGAGAATAAACATGGCACTGTCTCTACAAAGGTTTTTCCATCATAAACCGGCCCCAGCCTTTTGGCATAGGTTATTGCGTTCAGATAGTTGGCATTGCGCTCCATCACATTATTCCGCCTGTGAAAACTATCCCCGCGAATAAGATGATTTTCGGTATAGACATTGTTTCTTG
The DNA here is from genome assembly GCA_946403625.1 of uncultured Lachnospiraceae bacterium. GTDB lineage: Bacteria > Bacillota > Clostridia > Lachnospirales > Lachnospiraceae > NK4A136. The sequence continues at coordinate 11,782 of CAMJAP010000088.1, read as the reverse complement.
TCATATCATTTGCTAGATTTTCATACTCTGCAATTCTCAAAAGATAAACGAGAACCTCCTTCAGCTTTGATTCTGATGTGATCTCCTGTAATGCATCAGGTCTGTAATCTATATGCTCAAATGCCATCGGAGCACTTCCTTTCTTTATTTCTTTGTCGATCATCCTTCTGATATCTCTTGTTGACTCCATGTTCTCTCCTTCCAACTTCAGGACCGACGGTCCTAAAGTTCACAAAAAAAGAGCAGCTACAAGATTTCTCTCATAACTGCTCTATCACTGTTTGTTTTCGTCCGGATCTGAACTTCGTTCAGATCTTACCACATAAAACTTGAATTGTGTTCAAGTTTCAAAACTTTTTTGAAAAACTTTTAATCTCAAGTAAATCCCTTTCTATATCAACATCCGCATCAACGCCAATCATATCGAAGACCGTTTGTATCGCAAGACTGAGAACTTCAAGCGATCTGTTCTCAAGCGTGATACAGATGCAGTTATCATATTCATTCGCACATGCTGATAAAATACGAAAGAGCTTTATTCCTGCATTAAGACATAACCAGTTGACTGCTCTTTCCCTGCGCACCCTGAAGTCCGCACACAGTGCTCTGGAATAAAGAATAGCCGCTTTCTTTGTAGGGAAGTATGCATCCAGCTCCATACCAATAACCTCATCGCTTTCTATATTCACATCGACACCGGACTTGTTTGCGTAATACGCAATAACATGATTCTTGAATCTGCGCTCCTCGGTAACATTATGATATGGAACTCTTACCTGTCGTTCACGCTTCTGGCATTCCGGACATCTGGATCCTTTCACTCTGCTGTCTATCACGCCTTTCCATTCATGACCGCAAACGTCGCATCTCCACCAGACATTCTCCCTTGATTTCGACCATACCTCTGAGGGCTTTTTCTGATTCTTCCGTGACCACTCTGATGCAAGCTCAGGGTGTTCCGTCTCAAAATCATTTATGCCCTTTACAAGTCTTTCTCCGGAGCATACCGGGCATCCGTGTCCGTCTGTCCTGTCTGCGATTCTGGATCGCCAGGTCTGACCGCAGCGGAGACACTTCCATGTGATCTCTCTGTTGGCTTTTCGTGATACCATATCAGGCATCAACGGCTTATTGCTTTCATCCCATTCATCAGCCAGTTCAGGAAACAACGTTGCCAGATCATTCACCCCCTTCAGTACCTTGTTGCCGGAACAATACGGGCATCCATGCTTATTGCCTCTGTTCTTGATCGTCGCCTCCCATGTATGTCCGCATCTGCCGTTCCAGATGATCTTTTTGTTTGATCCGTAGGAGACGTTCTCCGGTCTTATCTCATTTTCCTCTGCCCATTCCGCAACGAGATCAGGATATTTCTCTGCAAACGATATCATCTGATCAATCCTCCCTTCGCTGCCCTGTCCAGTCCGTGCCGTAATAGCTGTGATTGAAGAAGTTCTGGAACTGGATATCTTTTTCATCCCTGGCATTATAAAGGGCTGTCAGAAGATAACTCCTCATGTTTCTGATCTCTGTTTTGTTTTCCTTAAACCTTTCCAGTACATGAGTGATCGTCTCGTAATCCATTTTCAAAAGTCTGCTCTTAACAACCTCATGCGGATACTGCCTTCCGTTCACCCGTTCATACCCATCCGGTGGATCCGTAGTTGCGATATCCGCTATGATGTTTATGATCCCATCAACGATGTTAATCTTGTCACCATAAGTATCCTCCTGACGAATACGGTCATATTGCACCTGATCTCTTAAAAACTCGATATAGATATCCCTGTCAGTCCGTCTGTCCTCTGGTTGCTCCATTTTGACCTTTATCGGTCTTGAGTAATTCACCTGCTCCAGCCATTCATCATCGTCCAAGTTATCCACATCCTGCGCAGACAAGACAGGACTGTTCTCTCTGCGTGTAATCTGTGTTGTATTCTTTGTTGTGATCTCTGAGATAGTCTCTGAAGTATTCTCTGTATTTGTCCCAACATTCGGCGTAGGATATCCTGCATCGTTTTGTATGACATGGGTACATTCCTCCGTAGGACGTGTTACATTATTCTGTAGGGGGTCATACATTTTTTCGTAGGAGGTCCTACAAAATTTTGTACCACCCCCTGCAGAACCCGCAAAAGACGCGGTTTGGGAGGACTCATATGCCTCTATTTCAGGGACATCTGCTTCATCATCCTCCGACTTCTGGACCGTCGGTCCAGAAGTTGAAGGGTCGATATCGTAATGAGAAATCTTTTCTATCCTTTCCGGGAAGATCTCAATATACATGACATTGGGAATCTTCGTTCCGTTTTTCAGTTTGATATCACGGAAGATTTTTCTGATCAGACCAAGTTCTTCCAAACGGTCAAGTGCCGCCTTTATCGTGCGTTTTGATTCGCCGTAGAGCTTCGCATACTCATCATAGGTCTTCTGAAGAAGATCACCTCTGAATCTCTTTCTCAGACCGATCACAAAGCCTGATGACTCGTCCCTTTCCTCAACAGGGCGATACCAGTACACGATATCCGCGAGCAATATGACAGCGAGCAGATACGGCTTTCCATTATCGCGCAGTATCTCCCCATACCAGCTTTGAGGAATCACATTCCCCGTTATTCTTATTCTGTCCATTGCATCTACGGCAGCACAACCGCTGGAACGTATCCCCATGGTTACTGACCTCCTTTATCCTTCCATTCATCAAGAATTCTGATGATCTCTTCTTCTATTTCTTCCGCCGACATATCATCGGGGAAGTATTTTGAAAGCCTGTCGCCCTTAAAAGTCACTTTCCTGGGTTTGGGCTTTTCATCCGACAACAGCTCTATCAAAAGAGCCTTGGTTAGTTCCTTGTTCTGTGAATATCCTCTGATCTTCTCAGCCTGAGCAGGTGAGATAATGACACCGGTATTATTGATGATATCTTCTAACAGCCCCTGCTCTTTTTCGGTCAGATAAGATATTTCAACACCGGAGCGAATCGGCAGCTTCTTTTCATCCACAAAGCCGAGCAAAACATCCGTCAGACGTGACAGAAGGATATATCTCTGCACCGTCTTTCCACTTTCTCCTGCGGCCTCTCCTATGCTCTCAAAGGTACTTCCGCCTCCGGAACCCTGATGCTTCATCGCATCAAATTTCATCCGATAAGCGTGAGCCTTCTCGCTTGGAAGAATGTCTTCACGCTGGATATTCGTATCCACCATGGTTACGGTGGCTTCCTCATCGGAATAGTTCTTAATGAGAACCGGCATCGTTTCAAGTCCTGCCAGCTCGCAGGCACGTTTTCGCCTGTGACCGGCGATGATCTCATATCCTCCTGCAGTAAGAGGACGAACGATACCGGGCATCAGAACGCCATACTTTTTAATACTCTCCACTGTCTCGTCCATCTTCTCGTCGTCAAGCACGCGAAAGGGATGATTCTTAAATTCGTGGAGATCTGCCAGAGGCACTTCCGTGACAGCAGTATCATCACCGCCGACGATATCTGCGAAGGAGTTGATCTTGATCTTTCCTGATATGCTCCTGCTCATCCTGCAAGCACCTCCTTCGTCAGAGACTTATATGCATCTGCAACCTTTCCCTTCGGGTCATGCTCATAGATGCTTACACCTATCGCAGATATCTCAGATGCTCGGACAGAAAGAGGAATGATATTCTTGAAGAAATGGATCTGTCCTCCATACCCTTCTTCCAGAAGCTGCATGATCTCCTTTGCATAATTCGTCCTGCCATCCACCATGGTCAGTAATATGCCCTCAATATCCAGTTTCGGATTGATCTGCCTTTTCACCTTTCGCACTGTCTTGATCAGCTGTTCCAACCCTTTTGCCGGCAGATACGCCGCCTGTACGGGTATCAGAACGCTGTCAGCTGCTGCAAGAGCATTTACCGTAACCATTCCGAGAGAGGGCATACAGTCGATCAGGATGTAATCGTACTTGTCACTGACCAGGCTGATGAACTCCTTCAGAACAAGTTCCCTGCTCATAACATTCACAAGCGATACTTCCAAACCGGATAGTTCGATATTGCTGGGCATCAGATCAACGCCCTCTGCATGATGCAGGATCCCTTCTTCTGGATTCACATCTTCTTCGTTAATGATCTTTCCCATAACCGTAGCGATGGTATATTCCATTGCATCCGGCTCCTCATAGCCAAGACTTGCAGTCAGCGAACCCTGAGCATCTGCGTCGATCAAAAGTACACGCTTGCCTGCTCCTGCAAGTCCGATTCCCAAATTTCCTGTGGTGGTTGTCTTTCCGACCCCACCTTTCTGATTTGCTATTGCAATCACTTTACACATGAGCGCCTCCTTTTCAGAATTTCCTTCTGAAGTTTCTTTGCTTGTTTTTTCTCTGCTGCTGTTTCTTTTCGTATTTCAGATCCTTGAAAGTTGCGAACTGTCGGAGCCTTGGACCGGTTCCTGAGTTCGGCATGATCTTCGAGCAACTCATCAGCTCTAATCCTTTCTCACTCTGTACAAGCTCTATCACCCGTTTGATCTGGTATGACGTATTGGCCTGCACTCTCACATTTACGAGGTTTTCGGGAAACCTGCTCTCTCTGTAATCCATTGCGATAATTCTCCTCCTATGGCGATTTATTTTTCCGCAGGCTCATGTGATTTTTGTTGTGACGCAACAACACATGCACTATCGCTGTCCCATACATACGCGGTTTCTCCTCCTTTCCAACCTCAAAATCTGACCAATTTTGACCAAACTCCCCTCCGACACATGATTTCAATTGCCGTACTGCCGGAAAGCCGCCAAAACACCACAACAGAGACAAAAAAAGAGCACTTCCTTCGAATTTTCATTCTTAGAAAGTGCCCTTAAGCCTTACATTATTCTGTTGGTTCTTTGGTTTCCGAATGGCCGTATTTGGCTCATTTCGGGTCATCTGAGTGGATTATTTGTTGTATTTTTGTCGTACCACCCTGTTCCTACACCCCTCAAACCCTTGATATTACTGACTTTTTCAGCCGAGTGACTTCAGCGTCGGGAACAACAGTACATCGCGGATGGCAGGGCTGTTTGTGAGCAACATTACCAAACGGTCGATGCCATAGCCAATACCACCGGTAGGCGGCATTCCGATTTCCAATGCATTCAGGAAGTCCTCATCGGTGTGCTCTGCTTCGTCATCACCGGCTGCCGCATTGGCATCCTGTGCCGCAAAACGCTCTCTCTGGTCGATCGGGTCGTTCAACTCGGAGTATGCGTTACACATCTCCCAACCGTTGATGAAGAGTTCGAAACGCTCTACGTGGCCTTCATATCCCGGCTTCTTCTTGGTCAGCGGAGATACCTCGATCGGATGATCCATTACGAAGGTCGGCTGGATCATATGGTCCTCGCAGAACTCCTCAAAGAAGAGGTTCAGGATATCGCCCTTCTTGTGGCGCTCCTCGTACTCTACGCCCTTTTCCTTCGCCAGCTTCTTGGCTGCCGCATCGTCCGGTACCTGTGCCGGATCGTCAAAGTCAATGCCTGTGTACTGCTTTACGGCATCTGCCATACGCAGACGGGCAAACGGCTTGCCGAAATCCAATTCGATATCGCCATACTTGAAGGTTGTCGTACCCAGTACGGTCTGTGCCAGATGACGGAACATCTCCTCGGTCAGATCCATCATTCCGTTATAATCGGTATATGCCTGATACAGCTCCATCAGCGTGAATTCCGGATTGTGTCTGGTATCCACACCTTCGTTACGGAATACGCGGCCGATCTCGAAGACTCTCTCCATACCGCCGACTAACAGTCTCTTCAGATACAATTCCAGGGAGATACGCAGCTTCAGATCCTCATCCAGCGCATTGAAATGCGTCATAAACGGTCTTGCTGCAGCACCGCCGGCATTTGCTACCAACATCGGTGTCTCCACTTCCATAAAGTCCTTTTCTGCCAGGAACTTACGGATCTCCCAGATGATCTTGGAACGCTTCATAAATACATCGCGGGAATCCAGGTTCATGGTCAGATCCACATATCTCTGACGATAACGGGTATCGGTATCGGTCAGGCCGTGGAATTTCTCCGGAAGGATCTGCAGGGACTTGGACAGCAATGTCATCTCCGTTGCATGCACCGAGATCTCCCCGGTCATCGTACGGAATACATAACCCTTCACACCATAGATATCGCCGATATCGCTCTTCTTAAAGTCTGCATATGCATCATCGCCGAGCGCATCCTTGGAAACATATACCTGAATATCGCCGTTACGATCACGGAAATTTGCAAAGGAAGCCTTACCCATCACGCGCTTAAACATCATACGGCCTGCGATCGATACATTGATCGGGGACGCATCCAGCACGGCACGTCTTGCTTCATACGCTGCTTTCTTGGAAGCACGGTATGCTGCGATGGTATCGTTGTCGGCACCTTCTGCCGGCTCCGGCAACACTTCCTTCTCTACATAATCCTTCAGGATCTCTTTTTCGTGTGCCTCATAATCACGGATCGCCTCATCCGAATGATAGGTCTGATCGTATTTGGTGATCACGAACGGATCTTTTCCCGCTTCCTGCAGTGCAGCCAGTTTCTCGCGGCGCACTTTTCTAAGCTGGTTTAAATCCTGCTCCTGCGGTTTCTGTTGTGTATTCTTTTCCTGTTCTCCCACGGTGGTTCTCCTAAATCTATACTATAATTACTCTCTTAAGAATTATCAAAATCGGCGTAACACCTCATCCGCCCTCCGGGCACCTTCCCCTCAAGGGGAAGGCAAGGTGGACATCGTTTCCTTTAATTATTTAATCTCAAGAATCTTATATTTTACTGCGCCTGCCGGTGCTTCTACCTCGATGGTATCGCCCTTCTTGCGGCCGATCAGCGCCTTACCCAGCGGGGAAGTATTGGAGATCTTGCCTGCCAGCGCATCTGCTTCGCTCGCACCCTTGATGGAATAGGTATATTCCTCATCCAGCTCCAGATCCTTTACAACAACCTTGCTGCCGAAATGTACGGTATTCTTATCGCTCTTGCTCTCGTCGATAACTTCGACATTCTTGAGCAAGTTCTCCAAATACTCGATACGAGCTTCGATATCACGCTGCTCATCACGCGCTGCATCATATTCTGCGTTTTCCGAAAGGTCACCCTGTTCACGAGCAACTTTGATCTTCTGCGCTACTTCTTTTCTGCGAACGGAGATTAACTCGTGCAGTTCTTCCTCAAACTTAAGTTTACCTTCCTGTGAGATCTGTACCTTATCCGCCATTTCCTTTTCCTTCCTCTCTGAAATACTGAAATGTTTCAAACCGGCAGACTTATCCACCGTAAATATAGATTTTACCTTTTTCCGAGCAGACTGTCAAGCGGAGATGCCCCTCAGATGGCCTTATGTCGACGGCCAAATGGGAATGCCCCTCATCCGGCCTTCGGCCACCTTCCCCCCGCAAGCGAGGGGAAGGCATGTAACGGATCGCGTCGACCACAATCGGGGGATTCCCCTCATCCGTCGCTTCGCGACACCTTCCCCCCAGAGGGGGGAAGGCTGGAATTAGCCTTCGATCATATCGATCAGCCGCTCCAGGTCTTCGAGGCGTTCCATCTCGCAAGCCTGCTTGCGGAGCCTGGCGGCGTGAGGGAAGCCGGCCAGATACCAGGCCGCATGTTTGCGCATCTCCCGCATACCGATATACTCGCCTTTCACTTCCATCTGCAACTGTGCATGCGCCCGCAGCATCGTCTTGATCTCCTGCGCATCCGGGCCGGGCAGCTTTTCGCCACATTCCAGATAATGCCTGATCTCACGGAAGATCCACGGATTGCCCTGCGCGCCGCGGCCGATCATAATAGCGTCGGCTCCGGTCTGTTCCAGGCATACTGCTGCCGCCTCGGGACTGTCGATGTCCCCGTTGGCGATCACCGGAATGGAGACTGCTTCCTTGACCTGCCGGATGATGTCCCAGTCCGCTTTGCCGCTGTAATACTGCTCTCTGGTCCTGCCGTGCACCGCGATGGCTGCCGCACCGGCCTCCTCGAGGCGCTTCGCCATCTCTACCGCATTGATGTGCTCATCATCAAAGCCTTTTCGGATCTTTACCGTCACCGGCTTTTGGATTGCCCCGCTGATCGCACGCACAATGTCTGCTGCCAGTTTGGGATTCTTCATCAATGCCGAGCCTTCGCCGTTATTGACGACCTTCGGCACCGGGCAGCCCATATTGATATCGAGCACTGCAAACGGTCTGTCTTCTATACTATGTGCCACCTCTGCCATCAGCTCCGGCTCCGAACCGAAAAGCTGCAGGGAGACCGGCAGTTCACGGTCATCGATCGCCATCAGGCTTTCGGTGTTTTTATTGCGATAATGAATGGCCTTGGCGCTCACCATCTCCATACACAAAAGTCCCGCCCCCATCTGTTTGCACAACAGGCGGAAAGGCAGGTCCGTTACCCCGGCCATGGGGGCCAGTATGATCGGAGTGTCGATAGTGACAGAGCCGATGTTTAGAGGTTTTAGAGTCATTGTTTGTATTACCCCTCATCCGGCGCTACGCGCCACCTTCCCCCCAGAGGGGGGAAGGCAAGTAACTGTAGACTTCGGCCACCTTCCGCAGGGGGAAGGCAAGATAAATTTACGCCCTTGCGGCGTTCTTTTCGTAGATCATGCGCAGGCCGTCCAGGGTGAGCATGCGGTCGTAGACTTCGATCACGTCGGTTTCATCGGCGATGATGGAACCAAGGCCGCCGGTGGCTACGACTTTGATGTTGTCCAGTCCGGATTCTTCTTTTACTTTGTTAACGATGTATTCGGTCTGACCGATCTGTCCGTATACCAAACCGGCCTGCATACTGGTTACAGTGTTCTGTGCCAGAATGGAATCCGGCTTTTTGATCTCGACTTCCGGCAGCTTTGCGGTATCTTCCCACAGTGCCTTGGCGCTGATCTTGATACCCGGTGCCGTGATACCGGCAACAAACTCGCCTTTTTCGTTTACCAGGTCATAAGTGGTTGCGGTTCCGAAATCCAGCACCAGTACCGGTCCGCCGTATTTCTCATACGCACCTACCGCATCCACGATACGGTCCGGGCCGATTTCCTTGGGATTTTCGGTTACAATATGAATACCGGTCTTTAAGCCCGGTCCCACGATCATCGGCTTGTGCCCTACATAACGCTCGATGGCGCCCACCAGAGCGTGCATTACATTCGGCACTACGCTGGCTACGATCACGCCTTCGATCTGCTCCTTCTTCATTCCGTTGTGGGAAAGCAGACCCAGCATCGCTGCGCCGTATTCATCGGAAGTACGCAGCGTGGAAGTCATCAGGCGGAACGTATGCAGCAGTTCCTTCTTATCAAACACACCAAAGGTGATATTGGTATTTCCTACATCCACTGTCAAAAGCATTGCTTATTCCTCCACATCCAATTTTTCGTGCAATACAAACACACGATAGTACAAGCTCAGTGTCTCGAACAATTCCCGACGTTTGATGCGCACCTGTCCGACCATCAGTCCTGCGGATACCTCATCGTAGAGATAATCCTCTTCCGCAGCCTCGGTATGCATCATGATACCGCCGTCTTCTTCAAAGGAAAGCGTAAACACGCCGCCCACTTCTTCCGTAAACAGCACACACAGGATGTGCAGTTCCTCTTTCACGGATTCCGGCAGATTACCGTATTCTTTTTCATTGAAATAATATTTCTGCTCGTATGCGCTGGCACCGCAGAGCACACGGCGTTCTTCTTCATTAGACATAGCCATAGATCCCCCTGACCGACACTTCTCCGGAGGATACTCTCTGCACTCCGCCGCCCGGAAGGTTGACGATCAGCTCGCCGCGATCGTTGATGCCTTCCGCCACGCCGGTATATTCTCCCTTCGGATCCAGCACCCGCACTTCCCTGCCGCGGTTCACCAGATAACTGTCGTAGATATTTACAAAGTCCGATACATCCTGATGCTCAACGAACAGACCATAGTAATATTCAAAATAGTCCATAATGCCCAGGATGATCTGTGCGCGATCCACCGTCATGCCCTTTTCCAGTTTGATCGAAGTGGCTGTCGACTGCAACTCTTCATCAAACTCGGTCTGGTTCACGTTGATGCCCACGCCCACGATCACATCGTGGATATAATCCGGCTCCGCATCCATCTCGGTCAGGATGCCGCATACCTTCTTGTCCCCGATCAGCACATCGTTGGGCCATTTGATCCCTACCGGCAGTTCCGGATGCAGGTGGTGCAGCACCTCCGCCACACTTACCGCCATCAGCAAAGTCAGCATGGATGCGTTATTCGGAGAAAAATCCGGTCGCAGCAGCAATGACATATAAATATTCTGTCCGCCCGGCGAAACCCAGACGCGGCCTCTCCTGCCTCTGCCGCCGGTCTGCTTATCTGCTACCACCAAGGCACCATGCACGGCACCTTCCTCGGCCACCAGTCTGGCATATTCATTGGTTGAAGTCAGCTCCCTGCGGAAATACACTTTCCGTCCGGCCCACTGCGTCTCCGCCCGGCTCATCAGCTCACATGCACTGATCAGATCCGGATAGCTCAGCAGTTTATAGCCTTTGTTGGTCACTGCCTCTATATCGTAACCTTCCGCCTGCAGCTGCTTGATCACCTTCCAGACTGCTGTGCGGGATACGCCGAAGCGCTCGCACAGTTCCTGCCCGGAGATATGATCCTGGCTGTTGCGGATCGCCCTTAAGATCTCTGCTTTCATATCGTGGAATACCCTAATGTCGCTGCCATCACCGCTTTGATCGTATGCATACGGTTCTCCGCTTCCTCAAATACCTTGGACTGCGGGCTCTCAAATACTTCATCGGTCACTTCCATCTCGGTGATGCCGTACTGCTCGCCTTTTTCCTTGCCGATCTCGGTCTTCAGATCATGGAATGCCGGCAGGCAGTGCAAAAAGATCGCGCCCGGCTTTGCCAGAGACATCAGTTCCTTAGTCACTTTATACGGGGACAGATCGCGGATACGCTCCTCCCAGATCTCGTCCGGCTCGCCCATGGAAACCCACACATCGGTATAGATGACATCCGCATCTTTTACCGCTTCCTTCGCATCTTCGGTGATCAGGATCTTCGCGCCGCTCTCTTTTGCGTAGCCTTCGCAGATCTTCACCAGTTCCGGATCCTGCTGGTACTGCTTCGGAGCACCGGCTGCAAAATCCATACCCATCTTACTGCACAGGATCATCAGGGAGTTGCCGGTGTTGTAACGGGAATCCCCGAGATATGCCAGCTTCAGGCCCTTGTGATCACCAAACTGCTCGCGGATGGTGAGCAGGTCTGCCAGCATCTGCGTCGGATGATATTCATTGGTCAGGCCGTTCCATACCGGTACGGAAGAATACTTTGCCAGCTCTTCCACGATCTCCTGGCCATAACCTCTATATTCAATACCGTCAAACATGGTGCACAGCACTCTGGCGGTATCGGCAATGCTTTCTTTCTTGCCGATCTGGGAGCTCTTCGGGTCCAGATAGGTGCTGCCCATGCCCAGATCGTGCGCAGCTACTTCAAAGGAGCATCGGGTACGGGTACTGGTCTTTTCAAAAATAAGCGCTACATTTTTCCCGCGCAGGGTATCTACCGGGATGCCGGCCTTTTTCTTTTTCTTCAGGTCAGCTGCCAGCTCCACCAGATACAGGATCTCCTCCGGTGTAAAATCCTTCAGCGTCAAAAAATCTCTACCCTTCAAATCCATAACTCGTCACTCCTTTACTACCTTACTGATTGAAAACAATATGCCACATTATACTCCAAATAGAAGTTGATTGCAATATAG
>CAMJAP010000087.1 GCA_946403625.1 uncultured Lachnospiraceae bacterium | reverse complement strand
CCTGCTTAACGAGCTTGCGAGTTTAGCAGGACTGTTCCCCGAAGGGCGGATGAGGGGCAGTTTTTGCGAAGCGCCGGATGAGGGGCAAACTTCCTATTATTTATTCCCCTTCCAAAAATCCATTAAATTCCCCAAAGTAGGTTTCTTCGATCTTCCGCATATACAGCGTCGGTTTGCCGTCTTTCACATTCAGTACAAAATGCATATTGCCGACATATTCGTCCACGATCTGCGCATACAGATACAGGCTGCCGTCCTTCTGCGGGAATCCCTGCGTGTAGATCGCCTGCTGATACTTGGGATCGACGGTCTTTACCGGAGCCTCCGTACCGTACGGGAAAGCAAAGCGGTGCTGCTCGGTCGAAAGCACCAGCTCGTGATCGTTCACTTCCAGAGCGGTGAAACCGGACTTGTTCGGTAGCAGCTTCCAGGAGCCGAAGAGGTCGGGATTTATAGGGGACCCCGGATGAGAGGCACTCTGTGGCAGCGTAGCGCCCAGATTGACCGGTGCCGGATCCGCCTTTACACCCAGTTCCAGCGCAACCCTGTGAATTTCATCCAGGATATACTGCGTACCGCCGCCCATCATCTGGGTATCCGCAGTGGTCACAAAGATCAGTTCCTGCTCGGGATAGAACAGCACATACTGCCCACCCATTCCGTACATCATAATGCCGCCGTCCCGCACCATCCAGAACTGGTAGCCGTAGCCCATCTTTTCATCCAGCGTCTTGCCGTCGTGCAGGTTGGAGGTGTGATAGCTCATGGCATCCTTAATAAAGGCGGCGTAGCGTTTCCAGAAACTGCCGTCATAGATGCTGTCCGCACATCCCTTCAGATCCGGGAAATCGCGGTCCAGGGTGTCGTTGTAAAGCGCCAGCAGCAGTCGGGCCACTTTCAGCAGATCTTCCGTGGTGCAGACCAGACCGGAACCGCCGATCTCGCAGCCGAAGGGATCCGTGATCACATGGGCTTCTGCGGAAAATCCCAGCGCGTCGAGGTACACCTCCCGCAGATAGTCGAGGATGCCTTTGCCGCTTACTTTTTTGACCAGCGCCGCCATGGTATGCGCGGAAGAAGTATCGTATTTAAAGATCATACCGGGACGGTGATCCGGCTGGGTGATGAAAAACGATTCCACCCAGTTGGATTTCATATTGATCTTGTAGGTCGTGGAAGCATAGCAGGTGCGCATCCCCAGCATATCCTGCAAGGTCATGGAAGCCAGGTACGGATGGGGATCCGCCGGCGTAAATTCCGGAAAGTATTTGATGATGGGATCGGAAAGCGCGATGCGGCCTTCCGAGATCAGCGCACCCATCGCCAGTGCGGTGAACACCTTGGTGATGGAAAACATCCGGTGAGGGTCATTTTTCTGATACACGCCAAAGCATTCATCCTGCAGGATCCGGCCCTTCTGCCAGATGGTGATGCTGTGCATGGGAAAAGGAAAAGCAGTCGCGTTAAAGTAACTCATAAGAACCCTCCTTATATTGATTTTTCGGAAAACAATGTGCTTGAAATAGAACTGCTCCTAGTATATCATGGTTGTGCGCAAAGATTCAATATTTCGTGCTATTCACAAATCGCGGTTGTGAGACGATAACTATTTCAAAAGCATTTCAGGGGGAAGTTTCATGCTTTGGAGAGCAGACCTCGGCAATGGCCGATACAAAAATCCGATTCTGTATACGGATTATTCCGATCCGGATGTTGTCCGGGTGGGAAATGATTTTTATATGACCGCGTCTTCTTTTAATAATGTTCCGGGCCTGCCGATCCTGCATTCCAAGGATCTGGTCAACTGGGAACTGATCGGTTATGCCCTGCAGAAGATCCCCGAATTTCGTTATCGCGACCCTATCCACGGCTGTGGTGTGTGGGCGCCGGCCATCCGCTATCACGATGGCATCTATTATATTTATTTCCCTATGCCGGACGAAGGCATTTATATGATACAGGCACACAACCCCGGCGGCAAATGGAGTGAACCGGTCAAGGTCTATGACGGCGCCGGTTTTATCGATCCGTGTCCGTTCTGGGATGAGGACGGCAAGGCTTATCTGGTCAATGCGGTGGCCAAATCCCGCGTCGGATACAAGAGCGTTCTGTACCTTAGCGAAATGAGTCCGGACGGAACGAAACTGATCTCCGAACCGGTAAAGATCTATGACGGGAGCACCGATGGCAATGTGACCACGGAAGGCCCGAAACTGTATAAGAAATACGGATATTACTATATCTTTGCACCGGCGGGCGGCGTCAAGACCGGCTGGCAGATCGTACTGCGCAGCAAGGAGATCTACGGACCGTATGAAGCGCGTATCGTTATGCGTCAGGGAACCACCGGTGTGAACGGACCGCACCAGGGCGCCTGGGTGGATACGGCGCAGGGAACGGACTGGTTTGTGCATTTCCAGGATGTCTTTGCGGCAGGGCGTATCGTGCATCTGCAGCCGATGCAGTGGACGGTGGATTTCTGGCCCATCATCGGTGTACCAATGGTGACGGATGCCTTTGCCGGAGAGCCGGCGACCGACTGGGAAAAGCCGGTACGCACCGAAGTGAATCCGATCCGGGAGGCGCAGCGGGCGCTTCCGTTTACGGGGATCACGGGCAAACTGGTTCCGGGCTGGCAGTGGAATGCCAATCCGTCTTCGGTATGGATGCAGCCGGCGGAGGAAGGCGGCATCTATCTGACGGCCGTACAGGTATCGGAAAAGCGGCCGCTGGCGGATTATCCCAATCTGCTGCTGCGCAAATGGGAATCGCCGGCCTTTAAGGTGAGTGCGGATATGGATCTGTCGGAGATGGCAGACGGGACCTCCGCCGGTATCGTATCTATGGGAATGCAGTACGGCGGCATCTCGGTGGAAAAGACGGAGACCGCTTGCCGCATCTGCAAGATCACCGGCAATCAGGTCTTTGACGCCGGAATGGTCTATGCCGACGAGAAACGCGAATACATACAGATCACCAGGGACATCGCGCAGAAGGTACGCTTTACCCTGGAAGTGATCCCGACCAATAATGTGGCGGCACTGTCCTACAAGCCGGAGTACAAAGAGGGCGAGGAGTCCAAGGTGCTGCATCCGGAGGAGGAGGTACGCATTGTGCTGCAGGACCAAAACGGCAGGGAACTGGTGCGGATCGCAGTGCCCGGATCGGCCGGTCGCTGGGTCGGCGCCAAGTACGGATTCTTCCATGTCAAGCTGGGGCTGGCCGGGAAATGGCAGGGGACCGAGACGGAAGAGATCGGCTGCGTAAAAGTCTCCAATGTGATCCTGATCTAGGATTGAAGATGAATTGACAATTTGGTATAATTATACTGATTTGTATTACAATAGAATAGAGTAGGACTGCAAAGGTTACAAAGAATGATTTACGGGGTTTAGGAGGGTTACGATCATGGATGAGAAGAACTTGAAACAGAAGGATTTGCAGAACAAAACGGGTGGGCTGAGCAGTATCAAGACCAAGCTGATCCTGGCGATGCTGCTGGTCTGTGCGGTTCCGCTGGCGATCGCGACGGCGATCAGCTATCTGAATGCCAACAAAACCGCGCAGGAAAGCGCCGAAGCGCTCAACAGCGAACAGGTGAATATCGTGGAGAGCGAGTTCACGGGGCTGTTAAACCGCAACATCAGCGCGATCCAGGCCGTGGCAGCCACACCGTCGATGAAAGAATATTTATCGGCACCGGCTCCGGTGCAGGCTTCCAAATTTAAAGAAATACAGGCGTTTTTGCAGATGATCGACCGGGATCTGGGGGATGAGAATCCAACGGTGCTGATCAGTCCCAAGGGGCAGCAGATGGTGAGTTCCCAGGGCAAATTGGTGAATGTGACCGACCGTGACTATTATCAGGAAGCGATGAACGGGGAAACCTATGTCTCGGATGTGCTCATCAGCAAGATCAACGGCGGCCGTATCATCGTGCCGGCGGTACCCATCAAGGCGGCGGATGACGATACGGTGATCCTGGGCGTGATCACAAGGTTGTACGACATCGGTTATCTGCACGCGTTTCTGGCAAACGAAGCGGATGCGAACAGCCGTATCCTGATCTGCGGCCGGGACGGTGCGGTGGTGGCCGATTCCGATCACGAGATCCTGCCGGAGGATGAGCTGGAGGACCGCAGCGGTGCGGAATTCTTTACCCGGGCCCAGGCAGAGGAAAGCGGAACCTACATCAGTAACGAAAACGGTAAAAAGGTCATCCTCTCGTTTAAACGCGTGGATGTGAGCGGCTGGGTGATCGTGCTGATGCGCGATTACGATGCAACAATGGCGAGTGCGAGACAGACCTCCCTTATCATTGTGTTGATCGGTGTGGTGATGCTGATCGCGGCCAGTGTGATCGCATTAAAGATGGCATCGTCCTTTACCAAGCCGGTCGCAGCGCTGAATGAGACCCTGAATCTTCTGGCGGACGGCGAGTTCAAACAGGTACACGGCTATGCTTCCCGCAAGGATGAGTTTGGCAAGATGATCGGAGCGGCCAATCGTCTGATCGAGCGGCTGGGCGATATTGTGGAAGAGATCAAGCATTCCGCGGAGCAGGTGAACAGCTCCTCGGAAGAACTGGCAGAGTCGGCAGGGCAGATGGCAATCACATCGGAGGATGTGGCGCGTGCGGTGCAGGAGATTGCCACCGGTGCGGGGCAGCAGGCGGATGAGATCCAGAACGCGACGGAAAGTACCGGCAGTATCAGCGAAAATATCCGCAATGTGACGGAGCAGGCAGATCACCTGGCAGAGACGGCGGGCGGTATGAACAGCAACAGTACGGCAACGGCGGACCAGATGAAGCGGCTGGAAGATACCACGCTGGAGATGAGTACGGCGATCGACGATATCACCGAAAAGATCGGTTCCACCGGCGAAGCGGTAGAACGCATCAGCAAGAAGGTGTCTTCGATCAATTCCATTGCGTCCCAGACCAATCTGCTGGCGCTGAATGCGTCGATCGAAGCTGCCAGAGCGGGCGAGGCCGGCCGGGGCTTTGCGGTGGTGGCGGAAGAGATCGGGCATCTGGCCGACGATTCGTCCCATACGGCAACCGAGATCCGCAAGGAAATGGAAATGCTGCTGGAAGAGTCACAGCAGGCAATCCAACAGGCCGGAGAAGTGCGCAAAGCAACGGAACTGCAGCGGGAAGTGCTTGCGGGTGCCCTGCAGAGCATCGAGGCACTGATCGAGGATATCAACCGTACCGTGGCGGGCGTGGAAAGCATTCGTATCGCGGCGGAAGAATGCGATGCCTCCAAGACCGTGGTTTCGGATGTTATGAGCTCCTTATCGGCGATCTCGGAAGAGAATGCGGCGGCATCGGAAGAGACCTCGGCATCGATGGAAGAAATGAGTGCCACCGTAAACAATCTGGCAGGTACGGCGGAAGAACTCAAGCGGGTTTCCGAACGGCTCACCGAAGAGATGAAATTTTTCAAATAATGTTGAAAAAAAGTACTGCGAAAAAGATGTCAGACAGGTCGGAAAAAATTTCCCGACCTGTCTTTTTCTATATTTTTTCGGGGTTTTTCCTATAGTTGTTCCCGTGATTTGTTCATACTTGAACCCTGTTTTTTACGTGATAATCCACAAAAAATATGCACAAAAAAGCGAATAATAACCAATAGAGCGACAAATAATTGTCACATATGTAAAATGAAAGAACTTACATGCATTAAAATATATGAAAAACAGACAAAATAATTGTATATTTTTTTTGTTGCACGGAAAAACAATACATGATATATTGAACGAGTAAGGGTGAAAGCGCTTACAAGTAAAAGAAAAAGTGCACGAGCACATAATTAAGAAAATTTAATCCATAAAGGAGGAAAAAAATGAAAAAGAAGATTGTTTCTATGTTACTCTCTTCCGTGATGATCGTCAGCGCTCTGGCAGGCTGTACCAGCACGGAAGGAACCGGCGAAACCACACAGGTAACCGTAACAGACAAGGATGGTAATCAGACTACAGCAAACGTTAAAGAAGGTTTATCTACCGGCGATGTTGTTGTTGATGAAACCGGTGAAGCAACCTACGAAGTAAAGGATCTTTACATCGTTGTTGACGGTACCCTGACAGCAACCAAGGACAGCGGGCAGGACGAGTTCGTAGCACAGTGGGAAGCAGCAGTAAGCGAGAAGCTGGGACACGAAGTACATCTGCACATCAACCAGTTGGATCACTCCGACTATGCAGGTACCGTATCCCGTCTGTTGACGACCGGTGAACCGGGTGACGGATCCTTCCCGGATGCATTGATCATGAGTGCAACGATGTTCCGTCAGTATCAGACCACCGGTCTTCTGTGGGATATGGCAGATGCTTATGACAATGCAGAGTTCCAGTCTCGTGTAACCCTGCCGAACGTAAACCTGAATATCCGTACACCGGACGGCAAGCAGTATGGTTTTGCACCGACCTATGGTAACGGATGCGTTTCCTATGTTAAGCAGTCCTGGCTGGATGCAGCAGGTCTCAAGATCGAAGACATCAAGACTTACGATGATTATTACAATATGCTGAAGGCATTCTCCGATGGCAAGACCTACGGTGTGATCGCAGCAGGTTTCGGTAAGCTGGATGAGGCTCCGTACATCAACTACATGCCGGAATTCTGGCAGGGCGCATATCCGGCAATCTATCAGAAGCCGGGCACCACAGAGTGGATCGACGGTTTCCAGGAGCAGGCTACGATCGATGCTCTCGACAGACTGGCTCAGGCTTACAAGGATGGCCTGATCGATCCGGATACCGAGGAAGCAGGAACCAAGCAGGCTCGTGAGAAATTCTTCTCCAACGACCAGAGCACATCCGAAGGTGTGTTCACATACTGGGCAGGTACCTGGCTGCGTACTCTGACCACCAACATGGAAAAGAACGATGTTGACAACGATCTGGGCGATGACAGACTGGTACAGCTGCCGCCGATCAAAGAGATCCAGGATACCTGGGGCGGTTATCTGAACAGAGAGGCTCCGGTTTGGGTTATCAGCAATGACGGTGATGACAACAGCCTTCGTGAGCAGGCAATCTTCGATGCACTGTTCGAGACCATGCTGGACGGCGATACCGTACAGACTCTGTGGACCTACGGTGCAAAGGGTGTTCACTGGGATACCAAGGCAGAAGAGTTCGTAACCAATCCGGACGATCCGGACAAGAGAAAAGAGTACAGCTATGAGGAAGGCGAGTTCCATATGCTTCCGAGCCCGGGCGATGCAAACACCCTGTGGAAGAAGAACCACCTGGATTCCGTCCTGGTTATCGCTCCGCTGACCAATGGCTTCACCGATAACGATCCGTTGGTACAGGCAGGTAACGAGTTCTTTACCTCTCACTGTGTAGACGCTCCGACCGCTGCATCTTCCGAAAGACTGGCAGAGATCAACGAGGATCTGACCGTTGATAAGACCACCTGGATGAAGCAGGTAGTTGCAGGCGAGATGACCGGTGCAGAAGCAGTTGCTGCATACCAGGAGAAGTGGGGATCCACCATCGATGAGATCCTTGCAGAGCTGAATACTCCGCAGTAAAGGAAAAACGACTGATACGATCAGTCAGATGTAACAAGAAAGTGTTGTAAAAAAGCCTTGCTCCCGCCAAAATGGCGGGGGCAGGTTTCTTTAAACAGAGAAAGGGACCATTTTATGAGTGGAAAAAATGAGGCTGCCGTGAAGACGCGCAAAAAACCACTGGGATTACGAATTAAGAATAATATTGGATTTTATCTGATGTTCCTTCCGGTATTTATTTTCGTTCTGATCATCTATTATTGGCCGATGCTGGGTATCCGGTACTCTTTCTACAGCTACAAACTCCGCGACATTCACTGGGTAGGTTTGGAACATTTCAAGAATATGTTCGCGGCGAAAGAATTCTGGATTGCCTTTAAGAATACGCTGATCATTTCGATCGTGAAATTGTTGTTGAATACATTTGCCGCAGTTTTGATCTCGATCTTCCTGAATGAAATGACGAGTTTGTTCTGCAAGAAGTTCATTCAGACGATCATCTACCTGCCGCACTTTATGTCCTACGCAGTAGTAGCAGCGATCTTTACCCTGTTCCTGTCCACATCTTCTACTGGTATGATCAATGAGACCTTGAAGAGCTGGGGCTGGATCGACAAGAGTATCGACTTCCTGCACACGCCATCGATGTGGCAACCGGTGTTCTACATCATCAACCTGTGGAAGGAAACCGGTTGGGGAACCGTCATCTTCTTTGCAACGCTCTCCGGTATCAGCCCGGAACTGTATGAAGCGGCAGAGATCGACGGTGCGACCAGACTGCAGAAGATGCGTTATGTAACACTGCCGGCACTGTCCAACACGATCATCATCGTATTGATCCTGAACCTGGCAAAGGTACTGAACATCTTCGAGCCGGTATTCGTACTCTACAACAACCGTGTATTTGAGGTATCGGATGTTATCTCGACCTATGTATACAGAAAGACCTTCCTGACGGCGATCCCGGATTACGGATACACCACGGCAGTCGGTCTGTTCAAGTCAATGGTAGGCTGCATCCTGATGTTACTGAGCAACTTTGCAAGTAAGAAAGTCCGCGGACGCGGTATCATTTAAGGAGGTTTGAAAAATGGCTGAAAAAGACACGAAAGAAATCCAGACCTCCGAAAAAGAGGGAATTATCTCCGATGCCGTGGAAAAGACTGCGAAGGCAGTGGAGAAAGAAGACAAGCGCAGTACCCCGAAGATCAATATGGTTGGGGACAAGAAGCCGTCCAAGATCAAGCTGTTTGATATTGTGAACTACCTCGTCTTTATCCTGCTGGCATTGATCATCATCATTCCGATCTGGAAGGTGGTTTCGGACAGTTTTAACGAAGTAGGTGTGTACCAGTTCAAACTCTGGCCCACCAAGCCGACCATTGGCGGTTATGCGACGATCTTCACCACCACGAGACTGTATCGTCCGTTCCTGAACTCCGTGATCACCACGGTCGTAGGTACACTGGTAGGTCTGCTGATGGCTACCCTGGGTGGCTATGTACTGAACCAGTACGATATGCCGGGTCGTTCCGCATTTTCCTACTTCCTGCTGTTCACGATGATCTTCTCCGGCGGTATGATCCCGGAATACCTGGTAATGAAGCAGTTGCACCTTACCGACAATATGTGGATCCTCGTGGTAAAACATGGTATGAACGTTTACAACCTGGTACTGATGAAGAACTTCTTCGAAGGCATTCCGGCCTCTCTGTATGAGGCAGCCAAGCTGGACGGATGTTCCCCGATGCAGATCTTCTACAAGATCGTGCTCCCGCTTTCCAAGGCAGCACTTGCATCCATCGGTCTGATGTTCGCCGTAACCGTATGGAACGATTACAGCACCGTACAGATCTACATCACCAACCCGGATCAGGTTAACTTCCAGTATAAGCTGCGAGTTATGATCATGGACGGTGATACGCCGACCACCGCTTACAAGGTATCTCAGTCGACACTGTACTACGCGGGTATCGTATGTGCGATCCTTCCGTTTATGGCAGCATATCCGTTCCTGCAGAAGTACTTCGTAACCGGCGTCAATGTTGGTGCAGTTAAGGAGTGATCCGCAAACAGTATTTCATCCCCCGGCCACCGGTCGGGGGTTTTTCTTTTTTCCCCGCTCGCCCTTGCCTTCCCCTCAGACAAGGGGACGGTTCTTTTGTCCGGCTGCCGATGCGGCAGCCCCACAACCTCTAATCTTATGAGGGCAAAATAGATAAGATTTCCGCCGAAATTAAGACAATTCCCCATTATTGACAAAGGGGCGGCAACATTGCTATAATAGATTCTGAAAGCGCTTACAACAAGCGGCTTCTTTTAGTCTGTAAGGAAAGTAAAATAGAACGACCAGAGGAGAAGATCATGGCTCGTATCATCTATGCAGGAGACAGCACGGTAACATTCAACAAGATCGCAACATACCCGCAAATGGGGCTTTCCCAGGGCCTGCTTTTGTATCTCAAGGACGAAGTGGTATTGCGCAGTTTCGCGATCAACGGGCGGAGCACCAAATCTTTTATCGAGCAGGGACGGCTTGCGCAGATCGATGACTATCTGCAGAAGGACGATTTCCTCTTTATCCAGTTCGGACATAATGATGAGAAAGAATCGGATGCGGCGCGTTATGCGGCGGCCTTTACCGACTATGAGGATAATCTCAAGAAGTTTATCGAAGTGGCGAGAAAACACGAGGCCAGACCGGTATTGTTTACGCCCATCGCCAGACGATTGTTTGACACGGACGGCAAGTTCCTGCCGGGCAGCCATACGGATTATCCCGAGGCGGTGCGCCAGGTGGCAAAGGAAGAGGGCGTGCCGTGTATTGATATGACCACACTGACCGAGAAGTATGTGGCAATGATCGGGGATTTTGCTTCCCGCGCATTATATGTTTATCCCAAGGACAATACGCATCTGGTGATGCAGGGCGCCATGGTATTTGCGGGATTTATCGCAGACGGCCTGCGGGAACTGGGGCATCCGTATGTGGACCTGCTGGTCGGCCGTGATGCCAGAACCGTGGATGAAGACGGAGAACTGTCCGTGGATCCGTATATGCCGCTGGGACATACCGGCAAACTGGAGCAGATCAGCGATAATATTGATGCGGCATTCCGCGACGAGACCGAAGACTGACTTATAAACGATTTTCAGGGGGCCTTCCGCAACCGAGGGAAGGTGATCGGATATGCAGGGATGGAAACATTCGGGCCTGAAGAATACGCAGGCACTGGAGCAAAAGTTCGTAAAATATTATAAGAAATACCCGGATAATTCGCTGAAGGTACTGCTGGGCTTTTACAAGGGGCAGTATCACCGGTTTTTGATCAGCTGTTTCTTTTTCCTGATCAAGCATTCGCCGGCGCTGTTTTCGTCCCTGCTGATCGCCAATGTGATCAACGGTGTGCTGGCGGGCGGCGATATGGCCGTCTATACGATCATGGTGAATGTGGGGATTTGGATCGGACTGCTGACCATACATCTGCCGGCCAATTATCTGTATATGAAATACCGCGCCGGGGTGACCAGACAGACGGAGGCGGCATTGCGCGGGGCATTGGTGCGCAAGCTGCAGGAACTGTCGATCCCGTACCATACGCAGGCGCAGTCGGGACGGTTGCAGTCCAAGATCATCCGTGATGTGGAAGCGATCGAAACCCTGTCGTCGCAGCTCTTTATCAATGTGATGAACATCACCATGAATATGGTGATCATGATCGGGATCACGGCGGCAAAGAACCGGACCATCTTGCTGTTCTTTGTGCTGGTGGCGCCGGTGGCCTCCCTGACCATTGTGGCATTCCGCAAAAAGATCAGTAAAGAGAACCGGGAATTCCGTGTGGAGATGGAAAATACCTCCGCCAGAGTAATGGAAATGGTGGAGATGGTGCCGGTGACCAGAGCCCACGCACTGGAAGAAGTCGAGCGCGAGCGCATGGCGAAACAGCTGGAAGAAACCGCGGAAAAGGGCTATCGTCTGGATATGGTGCAGTCCAATTTCGGCGCGGTCGGCTGGGTGGTCTTTCAGATATTCCAGGCGTTGTGCCTCGGTTTTACCGGCTATCTGGCGCTGCGGGGCAAGATCCTGGTGGGCGATATCACATTTTACCAGACCGGTTTCACCACGGTGGTGAACCAGTTTACGGCGCTGATCAATCTGCTGCCGGTACTGACCAAAGGTCTCGAGTCGGTCAAGTCCGTCGGGGAAGTGCTCTCCTGTGACGATGTGGAGCACAACGAGGGCAAAGAGGAACTGACAACCCTGAGGGGAGAATATACCTTCCGAAATGTGAGTTTTTCCTATCCGGATACGGAAGAGGATGTTTTGAAAGATGTGAGCATGCGGGTGAAACCGGGCGAGACGGTGGCCATCGTCGGCGAATCGGGTTCCGGCAAGACCACGATGCTCAATCTGCTGATCGGCTTTATGATGCCCAAGGACGGGCAGATCCTGGTGGACGGAAAGGACGTTGCCGAGATCAATCTGAAGAGTTACCGCCGCTTTTTGTCGGTGGTTCCGCAGATGCCTTTGTTGTTTACGGGGACGCTTCGTGATAATATAGTGTACGGCCTGGACAATGTAACGGAAGAGCAGCTGCAGCAGGCAGTGCAGGCAGCCAATCTGTCGGAAATGGTAGCCAAACTGCCCAAGGGACTGGATACGATGCTGGAAGAGCATGGGGCCAACCTGTCCGGCGGACAACGGCAGCGCATCGCGATCGCGCGAGCCATTATCCGCGATCCCAGAGTGATCCTTTTGGATGAGGCAACCTCGGCACTGGATGTGATCTCGGAAAAAGAGATCCAGGAAGCCCTGCAGCGACTGCAGAAAGACCGCACCACCTTTATCGTGGCGCATCGTCTTTCGACGGTCAAGAATGCAGACCGCATCGCCGTTCTTTCGGCAGGCCGTATCGTGGAAGAAGGCAGTTATGCCGAATTAATGGAAAAGAAGGGAATCTTCTATCATATGGAGAGCTTACAGGTGAGTCTGGCATGAGTAGTGAAGGAAGAGGTTTTGGGTTTTTACAATTAGACAGTCCGTTTATGCGCTTCTTAAGCGTACTGGCGGATCTGATGATATTAAACTTCTTGACATTGTTGTGTTGTATCCCGATCGTGACGGCCGGTGCGTCGTTCAGCGCGATGCATTATGTGCTGACCAAGATGGTGCGTAACGAGGAAGGCTACATCGGGAAAATGTTTTTCCACGCGTTTAAGCAGAACGTGAAACAGGCAACGGTCCTCTGGATCGGTGTGGTCGTGGTAGGGGCACTGCTGTTTATGGACTGGTATGTCCTGATGCAGATGATCGCACAGAGCCCGCAGGATTCCTTCACTTCGGTTATGCTGGTGCTGGTGTATGCGGCGGCGCTGGTAGTTTATCTGATGGCGTTGTATCTGTTTCCGATCCAGTCCCGCTATACCAATACGATCCGCGGGACATTGAAGATGGCTTTTTCGATGGCGGTATACGGTATGGTAACGCTGCGTACGGTAGCCAACGGCTTGCTCTTTCTGGTACCGTTTGGGGTGTTGTGGTACGGCGGATGGAACGCGATCCCGTTTTTGCTGGTGTTCTGTTTTTCGGCACCGGGATATGTGCGGGCCCTGCTGTACAACGGCCTGTTCAAGAAGTACGAGACTTCTCCGGAAGAACTGGAACAGCAGGTAGAAGAAGCCAAAAAAAAGCGGGAAGAACAGAAGAAAAACAAGAAACGCTTTCACTAAAGATCGGGAGGAACTGAAAAATGCGTATCGGGATCCGATTGCATGATACCAAAAAATGTCCGCTGACGGAGCGGCTGCAGATCGTACGGCAGCAGGGATTTTCCTGCGTGCACATCGCCTTGGGTAAGACCGACGGACTGCCGAAGGAGACGGATGCACTGACGCCGGGCTATGCACTGTGGTTAAAGAATGAATTTGCGCAGGCCGGTGTGGATATGGCGGTGCTGGGCAATTATCAGAATCTGGCACATCCCGATCCGGCCAAATTAAAAGAGATACAACACCGATATACGGCCCATCTGCGGTTTGCGGCACTGGCCGGATGCGGTATGGTGGGAACCGAGACCGGCGCGCCCAACGAAGATTATCACTATGACAAAGAAGCCAATCACAGCGCAGAAGCGTTGGAGATCTTTATCAACAATCTGCGACCGGTGATCGCGGATGCCGAGCGTTTCGGTGTGATCCTGGCCATCGAGCCGGTATACAAACACATCGTGTGGAATCCGAAGCGGGCAAGGGAAGTGCTGGACCGCATTGCATCACCGAACCTGCAGATCATCTTTGATCCCGTCAACCTCTTAGATCCGGACAATCTGGATCACCGCGAGGAAGTGATCGAAGAAGCAATGGATCTGCTGGCACCCGAGATCGCAATGATCCACTTAAAGGACTATGTGCTCGAAGACGGCAAGATGAAAGCGGTGGGCTGCGGATTCGGCGAGATGAATTACGAGCGCATCGTGGAATTTGCCGAGACAAAGAAACCGTTCATTCACGCGACGCTGGAAAACACTGCCCCGGAAACCGCGGAGCAGTCGAGAAAAGTGATCGAAGCGTTAATGGCCAAATATCAATAAATATTCCGATCATACAGGATCGTAGCAGGAGGTAATCAATGACAAACGAAACCAAAGAGCAGATCAAAGACTATATCGCATATCTGCTGAAAAATTCC
This sequence comes from uncultured Lachnospiraceae bacterium, assembly GCA_946403625.1. Lineage (GTDB taxonomy): Bacteria > Bacillota > Clostridia > Lachnospirales > Lachnospiraceae > NK4A136. The sequence continues at coordinate 1,179 of CAMJAP010000087.1, read as the reverse complement.
AGCGCTGAGCGTCCGATGTGGAACAAGGAGATGATCCGTGAGAACAAACCGAACAAGTGGAATTACATCGACGGATGTATGATCACGGCCATCCTGCAGTTGTATGAGATCACGGGCGAGGAGCATTACTTCGATTTTGCAAAGGAGTTCATCGATTTCTTTGTACAGGAAGACGGCACCATCAAGACCTACAATGTGAAGGAATACAACCTGGACAACATCAATACCGCCAGCAATCTGTTCCTTCTGTATGACAAGACCGGCGATGAGAAATACAAGCGTGCGCTGGATCTGGTGCGTACCCAGCTGGATACGATGCCACGTACCAAGGAGAACAGCTTCTGGCACAAAGACATTTATCCGAACCAGGTATGGCTGGACGGTCTTTACATGGCAGAGCCGTTCTATATGCGCTACGAAACACGTTTCAACAAGATGGGCAAGTGCAACGATGTGATCCATCAGTTTGAAAATGTGGAAAAGTATATGAAGGATCCCAAGACCGGCCTGTATTTCCACGGCTACGATGAGAGCCGCGAGATGTACTGGGCGGATCCGGTGACCGGCTGCAGCCCGAATTTCTGGCTGCGTGCATTGGGCTGGTTTTCCCTGGCGCTGGTAGAGACCGCGCAGGCAACCGACGAGTCCCTGTATTATGAGAAACGCTATCTGCAGACCCTGCTGGAGAATCTGGTGGATGCACTGATCCCGTTCCAGGATGCCAGCGGTATGTTCTATCAGGTAGTGAACCGTGCGGACGCAAAGGGCAATTATCTGGAGACTTCCGGTACGGCGCTGATCGCATATGCCATCTTAAAGGCAGTCCGTCTGGGCTTTTTGGCACCGCGGTATGCCGAGATCGGCGAGAAAGCCTTTGACGGCATCGTGGAGAAATATTTATCCCGCAACGATGACGGCCTGCTGAAACTGTCCGGCATTTGTCTGGTAGCCGGCCTGGGCGGCAAGAACCACCGCGACGGCTCCCTGGAATACTACTTCAGCGAGCCGGTGGTCGAAAACGAAGCCAAGGGCGTAGCTCCGTTCCTGCTGGCCTATACGGAGATGTTAAGAAGAGCGTAAGTTGGAGTTTGTGGGACTGACGCTCCCCGAGAAAACTTGGCGGCAGCACTTGCCTTCCCCCTGCTTGCGGGGGGAAGGTGGCCGAAGGCCGGATGAGGG
>CAMJAP010000086.1 GCA_946403625.1 uncultured Lachnospiraceae bacterium | reverse complement strand
CAGTCGCTTCGCGACAGCTTTTCCCCGGCAGGGGGAAGGCAAGGAACACCGACAACCTCTAATTTATTCGCCTTTGCGATAACCTGTGGTAAAGTGTTTATCGTACAGCTTAGACAGTGCATAGTCGTTACCGAGCACATCCCCGACAACGATCAGTGCCGTCTGTGTGATCCCGTTTTGTTCAGCCATTTCCGGTAGGGTGCCAACGGTTCCCCGAAGGATCTTTTCTTCCGGCCAGCTGGCTTTGTATACGATCGCACAGGGCGTTGCTTCCGTGTACGCACCCTGTAATAATGCTTTCTGTACCTGCGCGGTCTGCCCGGCACTCAGGAATAAAACGAGCGTTGCTCCGATGGCGGCCAATTTGGGTAAGTCTTCCTTTTCCGGTACCGGTGTACGTCCGGCGGCCCGACTGATGATGACCGTCTGGGAAACCTCCGGTAATGTATATTCCACCTGAAGTGCAGCCGCAGCGGCATACATACTGCTCACACCGGGGCAGATATCAAATGCGATGCCGCACTCCCGTAAGGCATCCATCTGCTCCCGGATGGCTCCGTAGATGGAGGGATCTCCGGTGTGCAGGCGCACAGTGGTTTTGCCTTCACTTTCGGCCCGCTTCATCACGGCCAGCACTTCTTCCAGATGCATGCGCGCGCTGTCATGGATCTCCGTGTCCTCTTTGCAATATTCCAAAAGCGCCGGATTCACCAGCGATCCCGCATAGATCACCACATCCGCTTCCTGCAACAGCCGCATTCCGCGCACCGTGATCAGATCAGGTGCTCCCGAGCCTGCCCCTACAAAATGTACCATCCGCAAACATCCTTTCCGCTTCTTTCGTGCATACGCACAATCCGCTCTGTTTCGAAAAGATCACCGCACCGCAGCGTATCTTTCCGTAACATCTGTGATTTAAGGTACTCTCCACCCGCTCTATGAGTACTTCCATCGTTTTATCCAAAACGGCATGTTCCCGCAGATAATCCACGGCTTCCTCCGTGGTATTGCATTCCAGCAATTTCTCCGCGATCATCGCCCGCTGGTCCAAACCGGCTTTACCGCGTAAAAAACAGGCTGCCAGCGTTTCCATTCTGCCATCCGCATTTCGGGAATGGGTATTTAAGATCCCGCTTCCCAGTTTGACCAGCTTGCCGATATGTCCGATCAGAAGAACGGCTTCCATACCGTTGGCTACGGCCAGGTCTATGGTTTCTCCGACAAAGTTGCTGCATTTCACACAGCTGTCCAGTTCCAATCCCATCTGTTCCCGGATAAACTCTTCGCCGTAATTTCCGGGCGTGATCATCAGATGCTTCACACCTTCGGCCGCTCGCTGTCGCACTTCCACCTCAATGGTATCCACCAGGGCCTGCTCGCTCATGGGCTCCACGATCCCGCTGGTCCCGAGGATCGAGATTCCCCCGACGATGCCAAGCCTCGGATTAAAGGTTTTTTCCGCCGCTTCCTCACCACCGGGTACCGAAACGATGACCGAAAAACCTCCGGAATAACTGTACTCTTCCGCCGCTTCCCGTAATGCTTCACGGATCATCTGTCTGGGCACGCTGTTGATCGCTGCCTCACCCACGGGCTGATCCAGCCCCGGTCTGGTCACACGTCCTACACCGCTGCCGCCATCGATCGTGATGCCCTGCGGCTGCAGACGCACTTCGGCATGCACATACAAACCGTTCGTAATATCACTGTCATCGCCGGCATCTTTCTGCACCTTACAGCAGACAGCTTCAGCGCTGACGGATACCGTCTCCACCGCCAGTTTCAAAACTTTTCCGCTGGGTGTGCGGATCACGCAATTGGCCTCCGGTACCTGCCCGCCAAGCAAAGCCCGCGCCGCATTTGCCGTTGCTGCAGCCGCGCATGTTCCGGTGGTATACCCGCATCTTAATTCTTTTCCGTTTACATATACCGTATCGGTCATCGGCCTCTCCCCAGCATCTTTGCATATTGTTCCAATTCCGGACTGCCGTCTTTTCCCAGTTTGTCCGGATCGATCTCAAATAATTTCTGCAGCTGATCTTCTTTCAACACTTCCTCCGGCGTTCCATATGCCGCCATCGCTCCGTCTTTGATACAAAGCAGCTGATCCGCCGCCCGCCACGCCAGCTCCACCTCATGTACGGAAAGCACTGCCGCAATGTCTCTTTCTTTACAAAGTTTTCGAAGCAAACTCAAAAACTCCAGCTGATATCGGATATCCAGATAAGCCGTCGGCTCATCCAGAATCAGTAACTTCGGCTCCTGACAAATGGCTCTGGCCAGCAATACTCTCTGCCGTTGCCCGTCACTCAACTCCATCAGGTCTTTGTCTGCCAGTTCCGTTACATTGGTCAGCTCCAATGCTTCCTCTACGGCCAGACGATCCGCTTTTCCGAGCACACCGAAATGTCCGGTATACGGATACCGCCCCATCTCTACCATCTCACGGCATGTCATATGCTCCGTACGAATGCGTTCCGGGAAAAATGCGCCGATCTGTCTGGCACGTTCCTGCACCGAAAAAGCATCCCATGCTTTTCCCTGCAGCACCATCTCTCCCGCCATAACCGGCAGCCGTCCCGCAATCGTCTTTAATAACGTGCTTTTCCCGGCACCGTTCGGTCCCATCAGGATCAGCAGTTCGCCCCGCAATGCCTGAAAATTCAATCCTTCTATGATGCGCCTGCCCTGGTATCCGGCAGCGATATTTTTTGCTTCCAGCATGCATTGCTTCATCATAGCCGCTCCTTTTGGCGTTTTAACATAACTGCCAACACCACCGGCGCACCGAAGACCGCGGTAACCGTACTGATCGACAATTCCGTCGGTGCAAAAACAGACCGCGCGATCAGATCACATCCCATACAAAAGATCGCACCGCCCAGAAAACACGCCGGGATCAGAATGAGCGGCTTGGATGTGCGCACCAGTTGCTTTACCAATTGCGGCACCGCGATCCCCACAAAGGATACCGGACCGGCATACGCTGTCACCACCGCAGCCAGCAGGCTGGATAACAGGATCAGGCATACCCGCAGGCCTCGCACATTCACGCCCAGACTTGCCGCATATTCTTCCCCCAGCTGGTATGCCGAGATGGGCTTTGCCAACAGCAAGATGCCCGCAAAACACAATAATGTCAGAACAATGATCACCACATTGTTTTCTTCATTCATTCCGGAAAAACTGCCCCGTGTCCAGTTGTGAAGATTGACGATCTGCGCATCTTCCGCAAACGTCACTACAAAGTCCGTGATGGCCGAACAGATATATCCGATCATGATCCCGGCCACGATCAAAAGCGACATCCGCTCCACACGGATGGACAACAACAGTACAAATCCCATGGACAGCATGGCTCCGAAAAATGCGGCGGTGATCATCAGCGCCTGCGGGATCGTATAAAGATACTTTGTCGCTACGATCATCACCAAAGCTACGCACAGCTTGGCACCGGAGGAAATGCCCAGTACAAACGGTCCTGCGATCGGATTATGAAAAAAGGTCTGTAACAGATATCCGGAAAGTGCCAGACCGCCGCCCAAAAACAATGCTGCTACGGCTCTCGGAAAACGGATCCGCCACAGGATATCCGCCGCCGTTCCTTCCGCCTTTCGATCCGTCAGGATCTGCAGCACATCCGCAAACAGGATCTTTACACTTCCCGTACACAGGCTTGCAAACAGAAGTACCAGCAAGAAAAAAAGCAACAGCAGACACCAGAAAAAAGCCCATCGTCCGCTATTGCTCTGTTTTTCCTTTTGATTGATACGCAATCCCATAACCCCATTCTACTCCAGTTTTTCCAGAAAAACCAGTTCTTCTTCCGGCGCATCCGTCAGCATATTGTGCAGATCCCCGATCACCGTGCCAAGTGACATGGTGCTCTGGTAAAAGTTTTTGGAGACGGCATACGCATGCCCTTCTTTTACCGCACGAAAGTTTTGCAACAGATCACTCTTTTCCAGTAACTCCTGCATGCTGTGGATCTCGCCGCTTGTCGTGCCGTTATATACGATATAATCCGCATCCTTCGCCTGCGCGTAAAATTCTTCCAGCTGCATATTTTCCGTAGACAGGTGATTCTCACCAAACATATCCGCAAGAATATATTCCCCGCCTGCCAGCCGTATCATTTCCGCTACATAGTCATCCGACCGGCGTACCACCGCAACACCATTGGAACTGATGGAAAAGAAGGCAACGGTTTTCCCGGTATTTTCAAAATTTCCGGCATCCGCAACCTGTTGATCAAATGCTTCTTTGGCCTGATCCTCACAACCGCACAATGCCCCGTAAAAACGGATCCATTCCATCCGCCCCATGGGATGACTTTCATAGCTGGCGTAATCGATCAGCACCGGGATCCCCAATTCTTCCAGTTTATCCACCACTTCCGGCTTGTGCGTGATCATCGTGTTTTCAATCGCCAGCCGGCAGCCGTTTTCCAGAAGCATTTCATAATCCGGTGCACTGTATTTTCCGGCATATTTTATACTGCCGTTTTCCACTGCCTCTTTGGCTTCGGGAATATACCAGCCCTCCGCCTGCGTCCCGCAATAGGCGATCCGGTCCAACGCATCCATCGCAACAAACATATCCATGGAAGCACTGGCCAGCATATACAACTGATCCACCGGCTGTTGCAGTACGATCACATTCTCTGCCAGTCCCTGCGGAATCTCTTCCCCCTCCGGAACCGTCAAAACCTGCTTTCCGTCGCATACGGTAAGCAGCCGGTATCCCCCTTCATAGCAGTCGATCGTAAAGCCTTCCGCATACTGCATCTGCTCACGCTCCTGCCATACCAGACCGGTGATCTCCGGATGTTCGCCGGTCTCCTGTGCAGAAACTGCCGCCTGTGTAGTGACTCCCTCGGTAGCCGCCCCCGGCTGCTGTACCGCATCTTTATCGGTACAGCCTCCGGCCAACAGCATCAACAGAATCGCTCCCCCAATTGTGATTTGTTTCAACCCTTCCCTGAAATGCACGCTTCTTCCAATCTCTTTTTCTATATCTTATCGAATGCTCTCTTCATCAAATACGATCGTGTACTCGATCTCGTGCGGCTCGCTCATGGCCGTCGTATCTCCGACCACTTCCAACGGCTCCGAAATAGTTGCTACCGGGATTTCAAACTGCGAATTTCCTTCGGTATTCACCGGCTCAAACTTTTCATCCCCAACCAGCATATAATCATAGTTCGGGCTGCTCCACTCTACCAGCAAGGTGATCTCGCCGCCTTCGACCGTAAGTACTGCCGGAGAAGTGATCGTCGCACGACCACTGCCGCCTTCCAATGTCACATCGATCTGATATTCACCGTCTTCCAACGCATCCGCAACCTCTGCTGCTTCACCGTCTTCCGCTGCCACCGGATCGGAAACACTTACTTTATGATCGTACCATACGCCCTTGGTTCCGATCAATGCCACATCATATTCCTCATCCAGGTACGGAACCGGTACATCATAGGCATACACTTCTTCTTCCAGACCATCCGGATAAACTACGGATTCCACGGTCGGCTCGATCAGTTCCGCGCCTTCCTTCTGCGCATCCTCTGCCAGTCCGTAATACAGGTTCACTACGTTTTTGGACGGCATTACCAGGTGAATCATCATCTCACCGTCTTTTACGACCAGTGTTCCGCGGCCTTCACACACTTCATTCACATGAAACATCGAACTGTCCGTATCAAACTTTGCGGAATATTCACCATCTTCCAGAGCTGCTTCCTTCACTTCGGCCGAAGTTTCCGTCGGTGCCTCCGTCGGTTCCTCTGTCGGTTCAGCGGTCGGCTCCTCCGTCGGTGTTTCTGTCACTTCCGGTGCTTCTGCCACAGTCGGCTGTACCTGTGCCTGCTCTGTCGTGGTTCCGCAACCGGTCAATACTACCATTCCGGCAAGAATGGTGGCTACGATAGTATTTCTTTTTTTCATAATTTTTTCCTCTCTCAAAGTTATTACAAATTGGAGTTTGTTTTTCCCCTCATCCGGCCTGCGGCCACCTTCCCCCCGCAAGCAGGGGGAAGGCAAGTGCTACCGCCAAGTTTTCTCGGGGGTCGTCAGTCCCACAAACTCCAATTTGTATTATAAAAAATCGGCCGGTCCCGTACAGCAAAATGACAGGGCCGGCCTGAATGATAAAAATTACTTCAAAGCTTCTGCTACGTGCTTTACGTACTGCTGCTGGATTGCTTCGATACGGCCCAGACCGCTGATCTGTGTATCAACCTGCTCGAAGTTGCCGGATGCATTGAACATGGACAGCCAGGAATCCTCATCCTCGCCTGCCATATCATTGTTTGCGTGATCGCCGGCTACTACCATCAGCGGACGAAGAACTACGTTGGTGTAACCTGCTGCTGCAACCGCATCAATGATGTTTTCGCAAGCGGTCTCTTCCGGCTCACCTTCTACGGTACCGATGAATACGTTCTTGTAGCCCAGCTCATCCATCTGTGTCTGCATCTGGGAATAGGAAACCTTTGCGGTATGGGAAGTACCATGACCCATCAGGACAAATGCAACGCCTGCTTCATCTGCAGCGGCCAGATCATCAAAACCTGCCTCTTTTACAGCCTCTGCAACAACTGCTTCTGCAACTGCCTTCTTATCTGCATTGATCACGGTAGCATCTTCACCTACGGAACCCAACAGCGGTTCGCTGACATAGACATTTTCAAACTTGTCTGCGTACTCGTCTACCAGTTCCATCATCTCATCGTACTCTGCACCATGCATCAAGTGGGTCGGCTGGATCACGATCTCTTTTACACCGTTGTCTACGGCACGATCCAGAGCCTGCTTCATGTTGTCGATGTGCTCATCTTCTCTTGCCTGTACGTGATTGATGATGATCTGTGCGGTAAATGCACGACGTACGGAATAATCCGGATATGCTTCTGCAAGCGCATCCTCGATGCCCTTGATATCCTTTGCACGGCTGTCATTGAAAGATGTACCGAAGCTTACTACCAGCAACTCCTTCTCACCGATCTCGTCCTGGTTTCTCGGATCATCCTTGGATGCATCACCGGTGTCACGTCCGAAATAATCCGGATCTGCTTCTTCACCTTCTACCAGTTCCTTCTGCTCGTCGGTCAGCGCATCCCATGCAGCCTTTGCATCTGCACACTGCTGATCCGTCTCCTCGGTCCACTCCTGTACGTAAATAGCATCGATCATCTCTGCTACTTCGTCGGCCAGTTCCTGATCGGATTTTTCCTCACCTGCCTCGGTCGGCTGTGCTTCCTCTGTCGGCTCTGCTGCTTCGGTCGGTGCCTCCGTTGTCTCCGGTGCCTCGGTCGGTTCTGCTACCGGTGCGGTCGGCTGTGTTTCCGTTCCGCATCCTCCCAGTACCAGGCTGCCCATCAGTGCTGCCATTGCCAACATCTGCATTCTCTTTTTCATAATCGTCTCCTCTCTGCCGGTCTCCCCCCGGCACATACAATAAAAATATATATCTAAATCCGCCAAACGGATCTAGTAGCAGATATTCACGATTCCTGAAAAATACCTCCCCGATCGGAGCGTTACGAAACAAAGAAAAACAAGCATCCGAAGACACTTTCTTAAAAGATTCTTATTTCGTACAGCCAGGATCTCGTGGCTTGGGATGTTCATCCCCGTACCAGCAAAAGGCAGGTCTCCTGACTTACGGATCCGCATATCCGGCTGCCTTCCCAGTTTCCTAGTGGCATATCAGCCTCTACTCCCCGCTTACAGTGACGAGTTCGTACAGGATTTGCACCTGTTTCCCTTTTCACCGGAGTAAGCAAACTGCTCCTCCGACACCTTTGCTGTTCTATTCTCTTTTAACGGCAACTACTATAGCACAAACCATTAGCGCTTGCAAGTACTGACTACGGATTCAAAATCGCCCCGGTCATATCCAGTGCGCGGCGGTTCTTGGCCACATCGTGCACCCGGACGAATTTGCATCCCGCCATCGCTGACAGAACAGAGGTTACGATCGTTCCTTCCTCCCGCTCTTCCGGAGGCAGGTTTAAGGCATTGCCGATCACGGATTTACGCGATGCCGCCATCAGCACCGGATACTCCAGATCCGTAAGTTCGCCCACACGCTTCAGTACGGCAAGATTTTCTTCCTGCGTCTTGGCAAAGCCGACCCCCGGATCCAGGATGATCCGATCTTCGGTAATTCCTGCCGAAAGTGCGATCTTTACGGAATCCAGCAGTCCGTTCCTGACACGCAGGATCACATCGTCCCGCTCCCGCGCATCTGCACAACAGAGCGTATATAACTCCTCGGTACGTTCCTCTGCCTTTCTGGGAAGCGCATCGTTATGCATAAGGACCGCAGGAACATGGTGCTTTGCGATCACTTCCGCCATATGGTCTTCTTCTCCGGAGAACTTGCCGTAGCGCAGTCCCCAGATATCATTTGCCAGATCCGCCCCTTCCTTAAGCAATGCATCCATCACACGCCATTTGTAGGTATCCACCGAAACCGGCACATCGAAGCGTTCTTTTACCGCCCGCAGCACCTCGGAAACACGCTCGATCTCTTCGGCTTCTTCGATATGCTGATAGCCCGGCCGCGTGCTTTCCCCGCCGATATCGATGATGTCCGCGCCTTCACATACCATTTGCTCCACATGACGCAGTGCGGCATCCGCCTCCTGAAATTTGCCCCCATCCGAAAAAGAATCCGGCGTCACATTCAGGATCCCCATAATGTACACCCTGTTGCCCGCCAGATCAAAACATCTCTTACCGATATGCAATTTGGTATTCAATGCAAACTTCCTCCCTAAAAACCTCATTCTTTACTGTCACATTCCTCGCAGATCCCGTAAAACACCGTGCGCATGGAATTCAGTTTAAAACCATGATGCTCCGACAGATGCTCCCGGATCCCGTTCAATTCGTCACAATGCATATGGATCAATTTCCCGCATTTTTCGCATTTGCAATGAAAGCATACCTGATGATCCTCATGGATATGTTCTCCAAGATATTCAAAGCAGGCCGGACTGTTGCCGTCGATGATATACTTGCTCACCAGGCCTTCATCCACCATACGTTCCAGCTGGCGATAAACCGTCGTCGTTCCGATATTTCTGCCGCTCTGGCGGAAAAAATCGCACACATCGTTTACCGTGATATGCACTCCCGGAACCGTTTCCAGGTATTCCATCAACTCTTCCCGCTGTTTTGTTTTATATCCGGACTTCTCTGCCATTTTACGCCATCCTTTCACGACTATTTATCTTATCATGCTTCTATTATTTCTACAACTCCCCCAATTTCATTATTTTTTTGTTTACGAATTGACAAATTTATCTTATAATATTTGTTGGATTACCTTACGCAGGAAAAGAGGGGGTTGTCATTATGGTTACAACATACGAACTGCAAAGGCGAATGAAGGGGTTCAAAAGTGGTAATGTTCAGGATTTTCTGGAGATTTACCGTATTACGGTTGATGATATGTACTATCAGTTACAATTCATCATCTGTGATGAAGCCAAGACCGCGTTATTACTGGAAGATTTTTACAACAATCTGTCCAAGAGCGCCTTTGAGTTGGAACAACAGTCCGAGATGGCCGGCTGGATCAACGAAAAGATCACGCAGGTCACTACCAGATGGCTGAACGAAAACCGCGCTACTATGGTCCGTGCGGAACGTTCCGGTATGTATGTGCCGCCACAGCCGACCGATCGTTATCTTCCCGGTATCGAAATGAGTCAGGCAGATTTCACACATATTCTGGCAGAACGGATCTGCAATCTTCCGGAAGTATATCGTCAGACCTGTCTCGCATACTATTACAACGGTTTCCGTCAGGACCAGATGAACACCCTGTTGGAATCGGATACGATGCGTTTAAAGAAAAGGATCGAGTTCATTGAAAAGACATTGCTGACACAGATGCAGGATTACTGCTACGCCAACAAAGTGGCTATGAGCAAACTCGATATGGTAGCCATTCGTATGGCGATGATCTATCTGCAGACCTATTATCATTACGCAAACAAGGAAAACTTTTATACTTATCTGCAGCAAAAGTATGCAGCCCCCAATTACGAATAAAGATACGTGTTAATGATCAAAGCCCTATGAACCGAATCGTTTCATAGGGCTTTTTATTATACTTACCTATTCTCTTCCGCATTCTCCGCTTTTAGGAATGGCAATTCGAGCATGATTTATAACCGTTTTGCAGTGCCTCCTCTTTGGAAGAAAATTCCACTCTCTTCGCCGGATTTTTGGGTGCGTAGATGCAGGTGGGTCGGTGAAAACTCTTATTCGTATTGTTACCGACATACATCACCTTTTTCTTTTCCGCATTGACCTTCTCCTGCGGTTTCGGCAAACTGTTTTCCGTTACTTTCTCCGGCTCCTCTTTTTCCGGATCCGTTTTTTCCGTATCAGCCGTTGCTGCTGTATTTGGAGTTGCCTCCGTATGGGATTCTGCAGGACCGGTGCCGGATGCCGTACCATCGTTTTTGCTCTCATCCGGCGCATCCGGATAGCTCTTTTCATCAAAGCACAATTCCGAATGCTCCTTTTGATAAGCTCGCATCACGCTATAGGTGTCCTCAACCACATCGCTTCCCAGGCCCAGATACAGTTCCTTGTCTCCGATGATATAAAACTCCTTTTTCGCACGCGTAGCCGCCACATTCATCATATTCGGCTCACTTACCGCCCATGATGCTGCCCCTTTGCTTTGTGTATCCGCCCCCAGAACCATAAATACGATGGCGGCTTCCTTGCCCTGGAAGGTATGGATCGTTCCGACATTGGTCGGTTTTCTGTTTTCATCTCTTTTGGTAAAACCGATCTTATCTAACTTCCGCGCCAACTGATATGCTACATTCGCAAACGGTGTGATCACATAAATCTCTTTCTTTTCATTGCTTTTTTCTTTCGAAATCTCTTTGATCTTTTCGTCAATGACCCGCAAAAGGAACTCGCCCTGCTTCTCAACATATTTGTTATTGGCCGTTCCTTTGATATTAAACCATCCGGTCTTTCCGTCCCCGGGTTCACCATGTACCATCATGTTGTTGTATGAGATCTTATTGGCGATCGAAAACATGGGGTATTGGCAACGTCTGTGTACCCAAAGCGGAATTCCGATCCAGGAGGAATCCGTCTGTTCATTATCTCGATAATAGCCAAACTGACTGACTGCATCTACCAAGGTCTGAACCGAAGCCGACTCCGACAGATACTTTTCCGATACGGAAAAATGATTACCTAACATCCGCAGAACATTGGGTTCCAGCGTTAATACCGGCTTGATCTGCTCCGGATCTCCTACCACCATAACGTGCTTGCATCGGAAAATCGCGCCGACGCCTGCCTGCGGAAGTGCCTGCCCTGCCTCATCCACAAACAGATGCCCCAACGAATCCGGTCCGAGGTACCTGCACATTCTGCTGAAGCTGGCAAAGGTAGAACTGATCACCGGGATCGTAAGATTGATCCAATGCCATGCCGCAAGGATTACCTTTTTGTTTTCCGCATGTTCGTCCTGTTTGTTCCAAATATTCGTCGCGGCTCTGACATTTTTTCGATTCTCATACAAAAACTGCTTTCTGACCTTTAATGCAGCAATAAACAGTTTGGATTGAAGCACCCGGTATTCTTCCGAAAACCAGGGATTTGTCTTTTGCAGATCGTCATAAGACACACTAAAATCGATTGCTTTGATCCCTTCCGAGAACAAACCGGAGGCCTTACTGATCCTTCTTTCCATCTCGGACAGATCGATAGAATCCGCCGTTTTCCGGGAGGCAACCTCATTCTTTAAGTTCTCCAAAGCATCATTGCTTCGCTTTCGTTCCGCCGCAATTTCATTCATCTGTGCCCGGCAGAGTGCCTGTTGTTTTTCCAGTTCCTGTTTCTCATTTGAAGATTGCGTCAATTCGTTAATTGCAATGTTGTAATTCTGGTGGTACTGATCTTTGATCTCCCTTTTTACCAAAAAGCCGGGCTTGTTGCTCATCAAACGATCCAGAATATCGGAATATTCTTTATGCTTTTGATTCACCCGTATAAGTTCCTGCTGTATTTCCGAAATCTTTCCATGTATCTCCTCTATTCTGTTTTCCCACAAGTTTTGATTCTTGTAATTTGCATCGCTTTCCTGTCGGATCCGCTCATCCCACTCCTTATGTTTAACCGCAAGTTCCTCTTTTTTGCGATTGTAGTCTACTTTATCCTGCAGATACCGGCCATACTCAAACGCTGCATTTTGGATCTTCTTGCGGTAATTCTCAACCTCCGTATATAACTCTTCGAATTCCTCATAGATTTCCGGCGCAGACTCGTATTTTCCGTCATCAAAATACTGGTAGATGGCTTTCATACGAAAAAGGATGTTCTTCATATTATCGGATCTTCCGCCTTCCAAAGAAAACAGTCCCCAATAAGACTCCTCGCCGGGAGTCAATTCCATATTTTCCTTTTTTTCAACCCATTTTTGTTCTACTTTTGATGCATTGGCTATTTCCGTGAAATAATCGGCCTCCTTTAAATCCGGAAGCAAAGCTGCATCAATCTCTTTGGATACCGGAAGCTCCTTAACGATATTCTGAACCGCTCCGTTATTGGAACTGGCAACGATAATACCGTTTTCCGAAATATGATCCGGAAGCATTCCGATAGACGCATTCTGAAAATATTTTGTCTCTTCCGTTCCGGTGATCACTTTTTTGGGCAATTGGCAGATATCATGCGCCTGTTTTACAACAAAATCGGCAAATATATCTTTCAGAAGCGTCGTTTTCCCGGTTCCGGGAGGTCCGTTGACGCTTCTCATCTGACTGTTATCAAACCCGATCGAGAGATTCACCGCGATTTGCTGCATAAAGCAAAGTCCAAATTCCGTCTTGCCCGGGAATCTGCCCAGCGGATAATTCTCCGGTTGCAGAATTCGGTATAGGATTTCCGGATGAAAATGTTCGGAATCTTTCTTACTGTCCAGATTGATTCTTTTTCCCGTCATTCCGAGAAGATATTTGTCCAGATTCTCCGTGGATATGGTTTTGGCCTTTTCCAGATCATCCACAAAGAACGAATGCAGATTCACCGCTTCGGATTCGATGTTCTTCATCACCTGGATTCTGCAGCATTTCAAATCCGTCTTTCCGCCCAACAGCGAAAGAACTTTCCCGATCGCTTCATTGAATTGAACCGGATCGATCTTGTTTTTCTTGCCTTTTTCCCCGCCGTCATCTTCCGGAACTGCAAAAAACCGGTTTATCTTTGTTTTTTGTTCTTCTTCATATTTTTTGAATTCATCCAGATCGGGTACCTTTTTCGTATCGTTGATATAGCCGTTTACAGTAAAGAATGTCAAATCTTCCAGAAAACTCAGATCCTTATCAAAGTACAGGACCAGATTGAATTTATGGCCATAGCGAATCTCATCTTCCGGCTCACGAAATCCGTACTGTTTTCTTAATAATTTGATAATGTCCTCAAACTCAAAAATATTAAAATAAACAGCAATCCCGCTTTTTTCCTTGTATTTCACCGACTTTAGTTCTTTAGAAATACATTTGCCGAAAAAATCGTAATAGTCCTCCTCTTTCAGATCGTCAAACTGCAACAGTTTTTTGTCTTTTATGTTGATGTCGCCCTCCGAAAGAAGTTCGACCATAATCCAGGCATCCAGAATATCTTTTTTGTTGATCATAATGTATTTACATCCTTTCCCCATCGGTTACAAAACAAGTGCGGCAATCCGCCAATAAAAAACGGCGTAACCACATACTTTGCGTACGCCGTTTGGTGAGAACTCCAAAAAAGCTAACCATCACAACCTTTTCGCCGGTTTGCTTCTGTTCTATAATTCACCGTCATATATTTATACACTGCCATACAGTTTCTCGATCTGTTTGTTGATATCTTCGATCTGCTTATCAATATCCTTGAACTGACTGTAACTCAGATTGCCGGCATCATAAGTCTTTTGCAGCTGCGCTTTCTGATCCTGCAGATCCTTGATCTTATTACTGTCCTCTTCCGTCAGGGTTTTCTTCTCCGTAGCATTCGTATTTGCAGTAAATAACGAATCGCTCTCCTCCTCTTTCTCAGTGCCCTGCGTCTTGCTGATCAGGCTCTCCGCCATCTGTGTCATTTCACTGTTCCAGGAACCTTTGCTGGTATAGATGCCTTCCGTGCTGGCCACACCCATACTGATGCCCGCCGCCTTTGCGCTCACCTTGGAAGCATAACTTTCATTTCCGTAGAACATTTCTTTCAGGGTGGTCTCATTTGCCTTTTTGAACGCATCCTCATTCAGAGTGAGTTTGTCATCCGCACCGACCCGGATCCCCACTTCGCCCAGCAGGTTGCTGTTTTCTCTGGTCATATTGGCCATCCATCCGGTCTTGCGCAGCACTGACTTGGTCTCCGAATCACCTGCTTCATCGATCATCTTATTATAGGAATTCACAAAATCTTTTACTGCGGAAAGTGCTTTATCACTGTTTGCCAGCTCCTCTGTCTGCTTTCCGTCCTTTGTAACCGTCTTGGTCTCCCAGAGCTTACTGCTGTTTAATGCATCCGCTTTCAGCTCCAGTTTATCCGCGCTCATCTTGATATCTGTCAGTTTGGCATCGGTATCTCCGATCTGTGCCTTTGCATCTGCCTTGCTCTGGGCGTAATAATTCTTCAGCAGTTTTCCGTAACTGCCATTCTTGATGGAAGCAACCGACGACATATCCAGACCGAGCAGACTGTCCGAAGCACCGGTACTGCTGCTCGTATTTCCGAACAACACCGAATAATTAATTCCGTTGTTTAATCCGCTAATCCCTGCCATTGTCGCACCTCCTTGTTTTCCTCCCTGAAAACACGCCGCTGTTTATGATCAGAACCTATTAACCCATCTTTATAATTATATATTACTACAACTTAACATAATTCGCTATAGTTTTCGTACATTTTCACAGAATATTAACAAGAAAGGATGCGCGCCCCCTCATACGTAACCAAGGAGCCGGCTCCAAGGCAATGGCGTATACGGAAACCGTAATGATCACGATATAAAAAAACCCTTACATCTTGCAATGTAAGGGTATGATATGCAGTTCGGAACAATGGATTACAGTGCTACGCTGCCGCTGATGTTTCCGCCATTGGCCGTGTAATATGCCTTGCCATCCTCCGGCTTCACATAAACTTTGATGTCATTTAATTTTTCTTTATGATTGGCCTTGAAGTCCGCCTTGGCTTTTTCGGATACTTCCGCCATATCATACTTCTGATCTGCAACCTCCAGATACACTACCACCTTTGCACTCAACTCCGGTGTCAAGATCTCTCCCATCTTCCTTACCTCCTCATTTGCGATCTTTGCTATCGTTTAGATTGTTTACATCCGCTCCGGCGCTTCGAAACCAAGCATACCGATGCAGTCTTCCATGACACCGAGCACGCCCTTGAGCAGTGCGATGTAACCGGCCTTTTTCTCTGCATCCGGCTCTGCAAGGATCTT
>CAMJAP010000085.1 GCA_946403625.1 uncultured Lachnospiraceae bacterium | reverse complement strand
TTTTATGTTTTTTTTGAACACATCTCTTTTCTTTTTTTCCGATATCATTTATAATATGTAAAACATATATATGTACTTCGAATCTGGAAAGGAGATTACGGATATGGCAAAAAAAGTTGGCGGGTTGTTTGTTTTCGGTCTGGCAGCAGGTGCAGCAGCTGCAGGCGTATATCATTATCTGCAGTCCAAGGACAATGAGCTGTCCGATATCGATGATTTCGATGATCTGGACAATTTTGAAGAAAAAGAATCCAAACGCAGCTATGTAAATCTGGACACCGCAAAGTCCTTTATGTCCGGCGCACTTGATAAAGCAAAGGATGTTGCCGACAAAGCAGGCAAGAAGGTCAGCGAACTGGTAGAAGATTTCAAGAAAGAAAATGCGGACGATGACGACGATGATGTGGTAGAAGTTGTGAAGGACGCTGCCGAAGATGTTGCGGAAGCTGCTTCCGATGCGGCAAAGGATGTTGCCGATGCAGTCAGCGATGCAATGGAGAATGTCGGCGACGAGACCGAAGATTTCTTCAACGATGACGACGATGAGTCATAACCTAACCGCTCACAGTTAAACATTACGGTTGAACCAAAAAAACCTTTGAATCCGCGATTCAAAGGTTTTTTTATTGCATTCTTTTCGGTTTGTCACTGCGCTTCCCGCATAATGTTCTTGAGACGCTCCAGCATTTCCGTTGCCCGGTCTTTCTGACTCTTGGTCGCGTTCTTTGCCGTTTTTACATTGCTGAGCAGTTTGGCTGCCGTATCCAGATCCTGATTGAGCTCCATGCACAAGGCCGCGATCAGATAATCCATAGTGTTTTCGTCCATACCGGCGATTGGCGGCGGCTCGGTGGTTCTGGCCTTTTGAAAGCCTTCCAGCGCATTGAGCAGATACTCCCGCTCATCCTTTTTGCAGATCAGCGCCATCTTACGCCCTTCTGCCGTCTCGATATCGTAACTGTAGCGCATTCCGCGTAACAGCCACGCCGTTTTCAGACAGATGAACGCTTTCTCGCTGTTTTTGCCCTGACGCACGATGGCATTGAGTAGCGCCAGCTTATATCTGGTCAGCGCATCCTCATAGGTGATCTTTTTCGGCATAAAGGTCGGCATCTGCTTGAAGTTCGCGCAGATCTTTTCCTTGATCATCTGCCGGTGCGGCTTGGGCAGCGGTGCATAGTAATTGGTCAATACCGCATATCCGCAGAACGGACACAGCACCACGCCGTACTTTACCACATCGATATCTTCGTAGATCGGCCGCAGATCCAGATCCGTCGCCTTCAGTTTTGCCTTACCGGTGCGAACGATACGCTGTTTGGTCTTTTTTCCGCAGATATGGCATTCATACTCCTTATCCATCAGGAAATCGGCTTCATCTGTCACTTTCTCCGGTTCCGGTTCGGGCTTCGGAGCTTTCTTTTCTTCCTGCGGCTCCTCATAGACCTTTACCGTCTTTAACCCCCCAAGGCCGAAGCCTTCCAATCCATCCAGTAAACCCATAAGAATTACCCCTTTTAATTCTCTGACGTTTTCGGTAATACAAACGAACTCTTCAATCCGACGATACGGTTAAATACCGGTGCTCCCGGCTTGGAATCCTTGTAATCCACGCAGAAGAAGCCCTGGCGTACAAACTGGAATCTCTCAAATGCCTTTGCATCTGCCAGCGCCGGCTCCAGATAGCATTCCGTCAGTGTCTTTAACGAATCCGGATTGACATTGACATTTCCGTTCTCATCATATACGCCCTTTTCCTCATCGACCAGGTTCTCGTACAGGCGCACCGTACACTTCACGGCCTGCGCTGCCGGTACCCAGTGAATGGTTCCCTTTACCTTACGGGCATTAAAGCCGCTGCCCTGCTTGGTCTCCGGATCGTAGGTCGCATGCACTACGGTCACGTTGCCGTTCTCGTCCTTTTCAAATCCGGTACATGTTACGAAATATGCGCTCATCAGGCGTACTTCATTGCCCGGATACAGACGGTAATATTTCTTCGGCGGCTCTTCCATAAAGTCGTCACGGTCGATATACAGCTCCCGTCCGAACGGTACCTTACGCACACCGAGGGATTCGTTTTCCATATTGTTGGGGATCTCCAGCTCCTCGCTCTCCCCTTCCGGATAATTATCAATGATCAACTTCACCGGATCCAGTACTGCCATCATACGCGGGCAGGACAGTTTCAGGTCCTCACGGATGCAGTAATCCAGCATCGCCATATCGCAGGATGCATTGGCCTTGGACAGACCGGACAGTTCCACAAAACGCTTGATGGATTCCGGTGTGTAACCGCGTCTGCGCAGCGCTGCGATGGATACCAGTCGCGGATCGTCCCAGCCATCCACGATGCCGTCTTCCACCAGTTTCTTGATGTAACGCTTACCGGTCACCACATTGGTCAGATACATCTTTGCAAACTCGATCTGACGGGGCGGCTTCTCAAAGCCCACTTCGTTCACTACCCACTCATACAGAGGACGATGATCCTCAAACTCCAGGGTACACAGGGAATGGGTGATGCCCTCAAATGCATCCTCCAGCGGATGTGCAAAATCGTACATCGGATAGATGCACCACTGATCCCCGGTATTGTGATGGGTCATATGTGCCACTCGGTAAAGCACCGGATCACGCATGTTCATATTCGGAGATGCCATATCGATGCGGGCTCTCAGCACCTTCTCACCGTCGGCATACTTGCCGTCCTTCATCTCCGTAAAGATGCGCAGGTTCTCTTCGATGCTGCGCTCCCGGCCCGGATCTTCCTTGCCCGGATGTTCAAAATCGCCTCTGGTCTCACGGATCTCATCCGCGGTCAGGTCAGAGATATAGGCTTTGCCCTTCTTGATCAGTTCTACCGCACATTCATACATACGTCCGAAATAATCGGAAGCAAAGAACAGACGGTCTTCAAAATCCGCGCCCAGCCACTTCACATCTGCTTTGATGGACTCTACGAACTCGCTCTTTTCCTTGGTCGGGTTGGTATCGTCGAAACGCAGGTTGAACTTTCCGCCGTACTTCTGTGCCATACCGAAGCTGGTCAGGATGGCCTTTGCATGTCCGATGTGCAGATATCCGTTGGGTTCCGGCGGGAAACGGGTATGCACGGTATCGTATACCCCCTCCGCCAGATCTTTGTCGATCTCACGCTCTATAAAATTGCGGCTCTCTTTTACTTCGCCTTCCGCCGCTTCTGCCTCTTTGATCTCCTCTGCCATTTCAAACTCCTTTACTTCTTAAAGATATTTTAGTAATCATAAGGGCGGTCTTCGCAACCGCCCCTTAGCATTTCTCTTTTTTGACTTCGGATCATTCCTTATTGGAACGGATCACGATACCCACCGGCTTGTTCTTGTCACTGTTGACTTCGCCGTCCGGGAAGTTCTTGTCGTAATTTACCAGGTCATCCAACAGCAACGGAATATTGGTTTCCATCGTGTCGTTCGTGAACTGGCAGGTTCCTACCTTGCGGTGTCCGCCGCCGCCGTACTTCAGCATCAGCGCACCGACATTTACATGACTGCTCTTGTTCAAGATGCTGTAGCCGGTCGCACAGGAGCAACCCTGGCCGCCTTTACCGCTGACGATCCATACGGAAATGTTCTGCTCCGGATACATACTGTAGATCATAAAACGGTTGCCCGAATAGATCGGATCCACACCGCGCAGATCGGAAATGATCACATCGCCTTCCACACGGGTATGCGCTTTTACCATCTCTTTGAACTTGGCATCCTGCTCACGATAGATCTCGATTCGTTCTACCACATCCGGCAGCGCCAGGATCTCTTCCGTACTCATCGTACGGATGGCTTCCATCAGCACTTCCATCAGGCGATAGTTCGGGATCGTAAAGTTACGCCATCTGCCCAGACCGGTACGCGGATCCATCAACAATCCCACCAGGATCCATCCTTCCGGATTCTGGATCTCATCGATGGTCAGATTACCGGAATCCACCTTATCCACGGCTTTCATCATATCGTCGAAGTGGGAGAATCTCTCCTCACCGCCGTAATACTCATAAATGATACGCGCACAGGAAGGAGTGATACGGCTCTCGCCCTTGTACTTTCCTGCCAGCTCGTTACGCTCAAACTCACTGGAGTGATGATCAAACCAAAGCCCGCAGCCCTCTACAAAAGGCACGTTTGCCAGACAGTCGTTTTCATCAATCTCGATCAGCCCATCCTGCAGATCCTTGGGATGCACGAATTTCCAATGGTCGATCACGCCTGCTTCCAAAAGCAGAGTGCCGCATGCCAAACCATCAAAATCCGACCTTGTGATCAATCTCATCGCCATAGGATATACCCCCTTGTTTCTCATAAGGATGTTCGCCTAAACTACTGTACAATCTTACCAAAAGAACACCCAAACGTCCGATATTTATTTTACAATATTTTTCGCTTTATGACAAGATACTCTTTACGGATTTCCTTCGGATTCTGCTCCTGCCTGCACATTTTCGTCGGTCTGTGCGTCACTCTCCTGCCCGGACAGCAGCGCATAGATCTCGTCCCGTCCCTGCTTGGTCTCTGCCGAGAACGGGATCAGCAGTTCGCCCTTGGGCATTCCCAGACCTTCGCGGATCAGCTTGATCTGTTTCTGCAACTGGCTGCGCTTGATCTTGTCGGCCTTGGTGGCGATGATCACCGGCGTAAAGCCCTGCGCCACCACCCAGTCATACATCTGACGGTCATTGGCCGACGGATCGTGCCGGATATCGATGAGCAGAAAGACCATCTGCAACATACGGGATTTGTGCAGATAGCGCTCCACCATCTGCCCCCATTTGGCCGTCACATCCTTCCCCACCTTGGCATAACCGTAGCCCGGCAGATCCACCAGATACAGTTCGTCGTTCACATTATAAAAATTGATCGTCTGCGTCTTACCCGGCTGCGCACTGGTCCTCGCCAGACTCTTGCGCTGCATCAGTGCATTGATCAGCGAAGACTTGCCCACATTACTCTTGCCGGCAAATGCAAATTCCGGCAGATTGTTGTCCGGGATCTTGCTGGTAATGCCGCAGACCGTTTCCAATTCTGCTTTTTTGATCTTCATTGTTCTACCCTGCTTTTGTTATGAAAGAAACGCCTGCTTGATGACCTCTTCCATCTTGGAAACATAGACGATCTCCACACCGTCCGTGATCTCGTGGTCGATCTCTTCCACGTCTCTTCGGTTCTCATCCGGCACCAGCACCGTCTTGACGCCCAGGGTCTTGGCCGCCAGGATCTTTTCCTTGAGCCCGCCCACCGGCATTACACGGCCGCGCAGCGAGATCTCACCGGTCATCGCCAGATCGCGGCGTACCTTGGTTCTGGTGATCGCAGACAATACCGCCGTCGCCATCGTGATTCCGGCGCTGGGTCCGTCCTTGGGTACCGCTCCTTCCGGAATGTGGATATGAATATCGTTCTTCTGGAAGAACTCTTCATCAATATCATACTTGGGCGCCACGGAACGCACATAGGAAAGGCCTGCGATCGCGGACTCCTTCATTACATCGCCCAACTGACCGGTCAGGGACAGTTCGCCCTTGCCCGGCATAATATTAACCTCGATCTGCAGGGTATCACCCCCTACGGATGTCCAGGCCAGACCGCGTACGATACCGATCTCGTTTCGTCCGGACAACTGTTCCTTCGGAAATTTAATCTTGCCTAAATATTTCTCCAGATTACGCTCGCTTACCCGAATGGTTCCGCCTGCAGTCAGTTTCACGGTCTTGGTCGGCTTTTTGCCGGTCTTTTTCGCCGTCTTCTTTGCGGCCTGTCTGGTCAGGATTTCAACCGCTGCCTTTCTGCACAGACGATCCAGTTCCCGCTCCAGCTGGCGCACACCGGCCTCACGGCAATAGCAGTCAATGATCTTGCGGATCGCACTGTCTGCCACCATCAGCTGCTTGGGCGTGATCCCGTTCTTTTCATAGACTTTCTTCAGCAGATGTTCCTTGGCAATATGGAACTTTTCGTTTGCGGTATAGCCGGCGATCTCGATCACTTCCATACGGTCCAGCAAGGGTCTGGGGATCATGCTCTCGTCGTTTGCCGTTGCAATGAACAATACCTCCGACAGATCCATCGGCAATTCCACATAATGATCGCGGAAATTGCGGTTCTGCTCGTTATCCAGCACTTCCAGCATTGCCGATGCCGTATCCCCGTGATAATCCTGGCTCATCTTGTCGATCTCGTCCAGCAGCATCAGCGGGTCTTTTACCTGCGCCTGCTTTAAGCCTGCCGAAATACGCCCCGGCATTGCCCCCACATAGGTACGTCTGTGTCCGCGGATCTCCGCTTCGTCCCGCACACCGCCCAGGCAGATGCGTACATAGGGTTTGCCCGTTGCCTCTGCCACAGATCGCGCGATGGAAGTCTTACCGGTTCCCGGCGGTCCCACCAGACACAGGATCGGGCTGTCGCCTTTTTTCGTCAACGTACGAACTGCCAGATATTCCAATACTCGTTCTTTTACATCCTTCAAGCCGTAATGATCCCGCTCCAGGATCTCCTTGGCTGCCGCGATATCGATCACCTCATCGGCACCTGCGGTCTTTTTGTCCCAGGGCAGTTCCAGCAAGGTCTCGATATAAGCACGCAGAGTTGCCGTCTCCGGATTGCCGAAACCGTTCTGCTCCATATGACGGATCTCTTTGGCCAGCTTGTCCTTGACTTCCTGCGATGCCACCAGCTCTTCCGCTGCTTTTTTATACTGTTCGATCTCGGACGGTTCCCCATCGGCCTCGTCCAGTTCGTTTTGGATAAATGCCATCTGCTCCCGCAGGATGTACTCCCGCTGGTGCTGATCCACCTGCCGGCTCACTTCTTCCGACAGTTCTTTTCGCGCTCTGGCAACTTCCATCTCCTGCGCGATCATCTGCAGCAGCATCTGATAACGTTCCCGGATATCCGTTGCCTCCAGGATCTTGAGTTTATCCTGCTCGCCCATGGGCAGGTTGGCGCTGATCCGGTCTGCCAGTTCTCCTACCGGTTTGATCTTTTTGAGCATCTTCATAAATCTGGGATCCGGTGTACCGATCTCTCTGCTGAACTGTTCAAACAGCTGCAGCATCTCACGACGGGCTGCCTCTTTTTTCACCGCATCGGTCAGTTCCGTTTCCTCTGCCTTCAGCACATCACCGGTATAGTACGGCGAAGATTCTTTATCCAGTTTCTTCAGCGCACCGCGGTGCAGGCCCTGTACCTGAATGCGCATCATACCATTATGCAGTTTCAGTACCTGCTGCACTTCCGCAACCGTTCCGATGCCGGCCAGGTTCTCAAGGTTTGCTTCGTCCTCACCGCTCACCTGATCCACCAGAAATACCTGCTGGTCGCGGAGCATAGCTGCCTCAACCGCCTGTACCGAGGGTTTCTTTTCCAGATCAAACTGCATCGACATCCCCGGGAACAAGGTCAGCTCCCGGATCACGATCACCGGCAGTTCCGATGTTTTTACCTTGCCCGCAGCACTTCTCCGGCCCCGCTTCTTTTCTGTATTTTCTGCATTATCGATCTTGTCGTTATTTGCCTTCTTACCTGCCATACTTATCACCTATCCCTAACGCCGCTGCTATGCGTAACAGGCGGCTTTTAAAACAGTTAGGCGCACGGCTGTTTAAAGTCCGTGCGTCTATCATTGATCAAAAGAACTATTCTACAACGCACACATCTTATGCGTGTTTCCGGTCCTTATCCTTCTTGTTTCCTTCCTTCTTTCCCTCGCGATACTTGATGATCGGCTCTTCCTCACCCAGAACGGAAGCCTTGGTGATCGTTACACTGCCGATGGTATCATCCGAGGGAATGCGGTACATTACATCCATCATGGTGCTTTCCAGAATGGAACGCAGACCTCTGGCACCGATCTTTCTCTCCAGTGCCTGTCCGGCGATCTCTTCCAACGCATCGTCTTCAAAGATCAGTTCCACTTCGTCCATATCAAACAGACGCTGGTACTGCTTTACCAAAGCGTTCTTCGGCTCTTTCAGGATGCGAACCAATGCCGCCTTATCCAGACCGTCCAGTACTACGCCCACCGGAACACGACCTACAAATTCCGGGATCAGACCGAACTTGATGAAGTCCTGCGGGGTTACATCATGCAGCAGCTTGGAAAGATCTTCTTCCTTGTTGCTCTGCAGCTCTGCATTGAAGCCGATCGCTTTCTTGTTCATACGGTTGCCGATGATCTTTTCCAGACCGTCAAATGCGCCGCCGCAAATGAACAGAATATTGGTGGTATCGATCTGCAACAGTTCCTGCTGGGGATGCTTTCTGCCGCCCTGCGGAGGAACGCTGGCCAGTGTACCTTCCACGATCTTCAAAAGTGCCTGCTGTACGCCTTCACCGGATACATCTCTGGTGATCGATACGTTCTCACTCTTCTTGGTGATCTTGTCGATCTCATCGATATATACGATACCGTACTGTGCTTTTTCAATATCATTGTCCGCTGCCTGGATCAGTTTCAGCAGGATGTTCTCCACGTCTTCACCGACATAGCCTGCTTCCGTCAATGTGGTCGCATCCGCGATCGCAAACGGAACACCCAGGATCCTTGCCAGAGACTGTGCCAGATAGGTCTTACCGGAACCGGTGGGTCCGACCATAATGATATTGGACTTCTGCAGTTCCACATCATCTTTTTTCTTCGGTGCCATAATGCGCTTGTAGTGATTATACACTGCAACGGAAAGCACCTTCTTTGCTTCTTCCTGGCCGATCACATAGGTGTCCAAGAACTCCTTGATCTCGACCGGCTTCAGCAGATTGATGTTCAAACCATCTTCCGGATCGTCATATTCCTCTTCTTCGATGATATCCGAACAAATATCCACACACTCATCACAGATATAGATCCCTTCCGGGCCTGCGATCATGCGTCTAACCTGATCCTGCGACTTACCGCAGAAGGAGCATTTGATCTTTTTCGGATCGATCATTCTTCCTGCCATATATGTTGATTCCTTTGACTAATACGAGTAATTACTTCTTATCTTCGGCGCTCGGGCGCTTGGTGATCACTTCATCGATCAGACCGTATGCCTTTGCTTCTTCTGCCGTCTTCCAGTTATCGCGCTCGGTATCTGCTGCTACGATATCATACGGCTGTCCGCAGTTCTCTGACAGGATACGATTGAGTCTTTCCTTCGTCTGCAAAATATGTTTTGCAGCGATCTCGATCTCGGTAGCCTGACCCTTTGCACCGCCCAGCGGCTGATGGATCATGATCTCGGCATTCGGAAGTGCAAATCTCTTGCCCTTTGCACCGCCAGCCAACAGGAACGCGCCCATGCTGGCTGCCATACCGATGCAGTTTGTGGATACATCGCACTTGATGAACTGCATCGTGTCGTAAATCGCCAAACCTGCGGATACAGAACCGCCCGGAGAGTTGATGTACAACTGGATATCCTTATCCGGGTCCTCTGCTTCCAAAAACAGCATCTGTGCCACTACCAGACTGGCCGATACATCCGTTACTTCATGGTCCAAAAAGATGATACGATCTTTTAACAGTCTGGAATAAATATCGTAACTGCGCTCTCCACGACTGGTCTGCTCTACAACTACAGGAACCAGATCATTAGAAATTCTCTCGATCATGTTTTATTTCTCCTTTGCGTTCTCCACAACAAAGTCCAGAGCCTTCTGGATCTCGATATCCTTCCGCATCATCTTCTCATCCTGCGGATGGATCATGTTCTTGATGTTCTCTACTTCCAGTTTGTACTGCTCAGCCATCTCGGTCAGTTCTTTCTCGTAATCCTCATCGCTTGCTACGATGCCCTCTGCCTTTGCAACTGCTTCCAGTACGCAACGGGATTTGATGCGCTTCTCAACGCCCGGACGGGAGTTCTCTGCCATCTTCTCGCGATCCAGACCGGTGAACATGAAGTACTGCTCCAGGGAAAGACCCTGACGACGCAGCTGCTGTGCATACTCATCGATGGACTGCTCTACCTGGGAAGTGATCATTGCTTCCGGGATATCCATCTCAGCGCTCTCGATCAGCTTATCCAGTACTGCGCTTTCCTTCTGGTTCTTTGCCTCAGCCTCTTTCTTCTTGGTCAGCTTCTCACGAACATCTGCCTTGTACTCATCTACGGTATCAAAGCCCTTATCGCCTGCAAACTCGTCATCCAGTTCCGGAGTCTGCTTCTCTTTTACTTCGTGTACTTTGCACTTGAATACGGCAGCCTTGCCCTTCAGGTTCTCTGCGTGATAATCCTCCGGGAAGGTTACGTTTACATCGAACTCTTCCTCAGCCTTCTTGCCTACTACCTGATCTTCAAAACCCGGGATAAAGGAGTTGGAGCCCAGGGTCAGCGGATGGTTCTCACCCTTGCCGCCTTCGAAAGCTACGCCGTCTACAAATCCTTCATAGTCCAGGATGACCTGATCGCCGTCTTTTGCTGCACGATCAACCACTACCATACGAGCGTCTTCATCGCGCTCTTTGGTGATGAACTCTTCTACATCAGCATCGGTTACGGTGCTGTCAACCTTTTCGATCTCAACGCCCTTGTACTCGCCCAGTTTTGCTTCCGGATTCAGAGCTACTTCTGCGGTGAATACGAACGGCTTGCCTACTTCCAGGGTCACGATATCGATGGTCGGACGGGATACGATCTCTTCCTCGCACTCGTCATATGCCTTTTCGTAAGCATCTGCTACAGCTTCGTTTACCGCATCGCCGTAGAAGAAATCCTTACCGTACATCTTCTCGATGATCTGACGGGATACTTTGCCCTTACGGAATCCCGGGATGTTGATCTTGTTCTTGTTTTTCTTGTATGCTTTCTCTACGAATTTATCAAACTCGTTCTCTGCCATCTCAATGGTCAATTTCGCCATATTGTGCTCTAACTTTTCCAACTGTACGCTCATCTTAAAACTTTTCCTCCTAAAACGTCTGAAATATGTATTACCGGTGTCAGGGTATACTTCCCCCAGCACACACAGTCGGTATTATAACATAGCTTTCTTCATTCGTAAAGCATAAAAATACATAAGAAAAACCCTGCCGAAATACATCGGCAGGGTTTGAAATCACTGTTTTACCGTTTGGTTATTACCGCAGGATCTTGCCCCAGTCGGAAATACCGATCACGGATTTTGCCCAGGCATCATATGCCGCTCCGTTTGCACCGTCCATGTTGTTGAACACTTCACGAGCCTTCGGAGTGAAGATGCTGTTGATGTTCGGCTGCGGATCCTGGTTGATCACGATGGTCTCAACTACCGGGTTACGCTGTACAGCCATATATGCCGCATAGATTGCTGCGCCCTGTACATCTGCACCCTGCAGTGCGGAATAACCAACCTCGGTAGCGATCACGCCACGTACCTGACCCTTGGTGTTCAGGAATGCCGGCTGTGCCAGATAGTTCGTTACGGTAGACAGGTTCTGGATGGTTACCATCTTGTTGTTGGTTACCAGAGAGCTGTAATTTGCGCTGTTTGCCCAGAACTTCGCGTAGGTCAACGGTACCGGATGCGGATGGAAAGCCATGCACCAGTCGATGTTACCTTCTGCCTTGATCTGATTGTTGAAGCTGTTCAGGAAGTCCTTAACGTCGATCACGCAGTAGTGCTCCCAATAGCTTGCCGGGTGATTACGATCCCAGTTCTGATCCATGCAGATGAATACACGAGCATTTGCGTCTGCACTCTTGATCGCGTTGTAAGCAACACGGAATGCCTGCATATACTCACGGATGTACTGCTCGTCACCAACGTAAGCGATGTAGCTCCACTTACGAACGTTTACTTCGTTACCGATGATGTAGTCCTGTCCGGAACCGGTAGCTGCCACCTGATGCATAATGTTTGCCATGGTGGTGATACCGTTCATATCGGATGCGTTCAGCATGTACTGGAACGGCTTCTTATCCACATCGTAAGACCACGGTGCGTGAGAATCCGCTGCATTTGCCAACGGGTGCTTCAGTACCGGGTTGGTACCGTAGTTGTTGAACTGTACGATCTTTGCAGTGCCGTGTGCATAAGAATCACTGTACTGCAGGGTATCGATATTGTAGTTTGCGAAGATTCCTTCCGGAGCCTTGGACGGATAAGCCACGCGAGCCTTGGTGTTGGTTGCCAGCAATTCCGGGTTCAGAATATACTGTGCGCTGCCTGCCATCACTTTCTTTCCGCCCTGGGTTACGCCGAACGCGTACTTCATATAAAGGCCGGAAGCCGGAAGTGCAAATTTTGCGGTCGGGGTTGCGGAAAGAGCAACCTGTGCGACCGGAGCACGGTCTGCCGGGATCGCATACTCGTACGGAGCCAGCGGATATACGGACAATACGCCGTCATCACTTGCCGGTACCTTTGCCAGGCTCAGGCTCAACTGTACATTGTTCTTGTCGATCAGGTAAGCACCCGGGCCTGCTGCAGCCGTCGGTGTCGGATTGGTAACAACCCCACCTCCGTTTGCACCTGCATAAGGCAATCTGCCCTCTGCCTTACCTGCCAGCAAATAATGCTGATACAGCAGTGTTGCGTCCGTACCGAATACTGCTGCCACATCCGGATAGGTGGATGCATAAAAATCCGGGTCAAAAGTGCCGCCGTCCGGCATCGTCTGCGGGGCAGCAAATACCGGCATCGCATTTCCGGCCAGTACGGTCAGTGCTGTTGCGAATACCGCGATCAGCTTCTGAATTCTTCTCTTCATACTATCTCTCCTTTCAAAAAATTGTAGTCGTTTTTACAAGAAAAACTATAAAAACATTATAGCAAACCCCCCCTTTATATTCAAGGTGATTTTCCTTTCATAGATACTCAAAAAAAGGTAAAAAAACAGGCAATTTGCATAAAAGGCCGTTTATAATTTCTATCGCAGCACCTGGCTCCAGTCACTGATCCCGATGACTCTCTTTGCCCACACATCATACTGATACGCGTTGGGGCCGTCCATGTTTTCATACACTTCCAGCGCCTTGGGAGTAAAGATCCCGTTGATGTCCGCCTGCGGATCCTGATTGATGACGATGGTCTCCACATAGGGGTTATACAGCACCGACATATATGCCGCATAGACTGCCGCGCCCTGCACATCCGGTCCCTGGTTGGCGGAATAGGTCACCTCGGTTGCCATCACATCCCGCACCTCTCCCTTGCGGTTCAAAAATTCCTCCCGGCACAGCAGATCCGTCACTTCCGACAGATTCTGTATCGTCACCATATGGTTCTCATTGACCAGAGAGCGGTACGGCTCGCTGTTGTCCCAGAACTTTGCCCAGGTCAGCGGCACCAGATGGGGATGATACGCCAGATTCCAGTCGATGGGACCTTCCTCGTTGATCATCTCGTTAAAGCAGATCAGAAAATCCTTCGCATCGATCATACTGTAATGTTCCCAGTAATCCTCCGGGTGATCGCGGTCCCAGTTATGATCCAGACAGATAAATACCCGTGCATTGGCATCCGCGCTCTTGATCGCATTGTACGCCACACGGAAGACCTGCATATATTCACGAATGAACTGTTCATCCTCCACGTAGGAAATATAGCACCATTTGCGGACATTCACCTCGTTTCCGATGATATAGTCCTGCCCCGGTCCGTTTGCCGCCACCTCGTGCATCAGTTCCGCCATCAGGGTGATCCCCTCCATATCGGCGGCATTGAGCATATACTGGAACGGCTGCTTATCCACATCATATTCCCAGGGCGCATGGATATCCTCGGCCTCGGCCAGCGGATGTTTCAATACCGGATTGGTACCGTAATTGTTAAACTGTACGATCTTTGCGGTTCCGTAGATATAGGAATCGCTGTACTGTTTCATATCGATATTGTAATTTGCAAAAAGACCTTCCGGCAGTTTGGCGGGATAACTGACCCTCTGCTTCGTATGCGTTGCCAGCAGTTCGGGATTGCAGATATACCGGATGCTCAGGCTCTCTCCGTCCTTCCCGCCCACGGCATACTTCTTGTACAGCCCGTTCTCCGGCAGCTGAAAGGTCACTCTTTTGGAGATCGTCTCGTTCGTCCAGTCCGTTTCGGAAAGCATCACTTTTGCCACGGGGATCCGATCCTGCGGAACCTCATTTTCAAACGGTGCCAGCGCATAGATCCCTACCGCTCCATCCCGTTCCGTAAGACGGCTCCATTCGCCCCGATCGGCCGTGATCAGGATCGTCACCGTATCGGCATCCGCCAGATACACGCCGTCCGCCGCAACTGCATTTCCGAATCCGGCGGATACCTTCAGGGGATTTCCGCACAGAACAAAAAACAGCACTGCAAATGCCGTGATCTTTTTTCGAATGTTCCAAAACAAACCTGCCGTCATTCCTTCCTCTTTTCGCAAAAATCCCTCCGGCATTTGCACACCGAAGGGATTCGGGAATTCAAAACTGTTTCCTGCTGCTTATACCAACGGATACTTTGCAGTCAGTTCGTCTACGATCGCACGAGCCTTCGGCACTGCTGCCTCGCCCTCTTTTACGATCAGCGCGATCGCCTCTGCGATACGATCCATATCTGCAGTGTTCATACCGCGGCTGGTAACGGACGGTGTACCCAGACGGATACCGCTGGTTACGTTTGCCTTCTGCGGATCGTTCGGGATCGTGTTCTTGTTTGCGGTCAGATGTGCCTCATCCATCCAAGCCTCTACCTCTTTACCGGTCAGGTTGAAGGAGGTCAGATCCAGCAGCATCAGGTGGTTGTCGGTACCGCCGGAAACGATGTTCAGGCCTCTGCTCATCAGGCCCTTTGCCAGTGCCTGTGCATTGTCTACGATACCCTGGCAGTAGGTCTTGAAATCATCGGACAGTGCTTCCTGGAAGCAAACAGCCTTTGCTGCGATCACGTGCATCAGCGGGCCGCCCTGGATGCCCGGGAATACTGCCTTGTTGAACTTGTACTGCTTTGCAACCTCTTCGGAAGAAAGGATCAGACCGCCGCGAGGTCCGCGCAGAGTCTTGTGGGTAGTTGTTGTAACTACGTCTGCGTAAGGGATCGGTGACGGATGCAGTCCGGTTGCTACTAGACCTGCGATGTGTGCCATATCTACCATCAATACAGCGCCTACTTCGTCAGCAACTTCACGGAATTTCTTGAAGTCGATGGTACGGGCATATGCGCTGGCACCTGCGATGATCATCTTCGGCTTGCACTCCAGTGCGATCTTGCGCAGTTCATCATAATCGATGAATCCTTCGTCATTTACACCATAAGGAACAATATTGAAATAGGTACCGGAAATATTCACCGGGCTTCCGTGTGTCAGATGTCCGCCGTGAGCAAGGTTCATACCCATGATGGTATCGCCCGGCTGGCAGATTGCAAACTGTACTGCCAGGTTTGCCTGTGCACCGGAATGCGGCTGAACGTTTGCATAAGTGCAGCCGAACAGTTTCTTTGCACGCTCGATTGCCAGAGTCTCTACAACGTCTACGCAATCGCAACCGCCGTAGTAACGCTTGCCCGGGTATCCCTCTGCATACTTGTTGGTCAGTACGCTGCCCATCGCTGCCATAACGGCATGGCTAACCCAGTTCTCGGATGCGATCAGCTCAATGTGGCTGTTCTGACGAGCCTGCTCATCCACGATCGCCTGAGCGATCTCCGGATCCACTGCTTTCAGTTCTTCCAATGAATACATATGAAAATCCTCCTAATTTGGTTTCAAAAATTACGCTATCTTACAGTATATACTATATGAATGTATTTTTTCAACATAAAATTTTTTATGCCAGCAGGCGAAGCTTCCCCGGCAGGCAGCGAACGGATATATCGGTAGCCCTGGTCTGCACCTCTCCGTCCGTATGTACATACAGCGGTTCCGAGCTGACAATACGGATCTTTCTCGCTTTTTCCAGGCGTACTCCCGGGGTTCCCACATGCGATCCGCTGTAGGCCTTCGGAAATGTCAGCAACACGCTGAGGTGGCTCATCCGGTCCGTAAAACACAGATCCAGCTCTCCGTCATCGTCTGCGGCATCCGGCGCAAACATCACACCTCCGCCCTGGTATTTATGATTCATGATCGCCACAAAAAGACTGTCTTTTACAGCGTGTACGCGTTTGCCGTCCAGTGTGATCTGAAAGTCCGCTCCTTTGGAAAGCAATAGCCGCTTGACGCACAAAAATCCGTAGGACAATGCCCCCAGGCCGATGCGGTTAAAGAATGCCTTATCCTTGGTTCGCAGTGCCTCCTCGCAGACCGCCGCATCAAATCCGATCCCCGCACTCACAACGAAATAACGCTGTTTCCCGTTCATCTCCGGGGTGGTCGTCTCACGGTAAAGCAGCCTTCCCAGATCGATCCTGCGCTCACTGTCGTCCGAAAGAATACGGTGCAGTGTTTCCACCGGATCCTGCGACAGTTGCAATGCCCGTGCCAGATCATTGGACGAGCCTGCCGGAATGTAGCCCAGGCGCACCCGCGGAAATGCTCCCGCCGCGGCGATCCCCTGCAGCACTTCATTCACGGTACCGTCTCCGCCCAGTGTCACGATCGTCACCTCACCGGGTACCTTCTTTAAAAGAAGCTTTGCAAGATAGGACGCGTTACGCTCTTTTGCCGTCAGATAGAATCGATACGCCGTACCGGTGCGTTTTAATTCCACACGCACCTGTTTCCAAACCTGCATTCCTCTGCCGGACTTTGCTGCCGGATTGACGATAAAATAATACATAACCCCACCCGCTTTCTGCCGATATCAGCCTGTCATTATCAGTCGTTCTTACGCCTTGTTAAAGATCTGTTCCGCATATCTTA
>CAMJAP010000084.1 GCA_946403625.1 uncultured Lachnospiraceae bacterium | reverse complement strand
CTGTGGAGCATCGTGATCCGCGCAAACCGAAAGGCGGCTATGCAGAACAAGTGATGCTGAGACCATTCTCTCTGGCGTTTTTGAGTGGTTGCGTTTTTCTATGTATTTTTGTTATACTATTGCTGCATTCCGAAAACAATGAGGGGGAGTTGTGCAATGCTGAAAAACAGGAAAGTATTGATTATCATTCCGGTGCTGGTTATCGTGGCCGGCGTGGGTGCTGCAGTGGGAATTCTGACAGGGTGCTTGGGGCAGTCGGAACCGCCGTACGAGCGCATCACCTATACCTATCAGATGCATCCGCATGTTTTCACATATGAAGAGAAAGAAGTCGGTGTGTTAAGTTTTTGTACGGTTCAGCTGGATGAGGATTTCAAAACGAAATATCCGGCACTGAATAAAAAACTGGAAATCTACGACGGGGACAGAGCATTTGCTGTGATGCAAACCTTTAACGATCATGGGCAGATCCGCGGAATGAAGCAAAACGCGGAGAACTATGAGGATCCTTACTGGCATCCGTATTATCGGGTAAACGAATTGATCCCATGTCGAGCGGATTCACAGGTGTTTTCCTATATGGTGTATAACCAGCAGGGAGATGATTCCGTGATATATGAAATTGCCGGATGGGAGATGCACAATATAGATCCGCTCAGCGGCGAGGAGATCCTTCTTTCGGATGTGATCGGGGATCGGGAAGCACTTTACGAAGCGGTTGCAAGTGAGATCACGAAGCATGCAGACGAGGTGAATGCGATCACGGATGGGGTGATTTCGTCGGAATACGGACAGTATCCGCTCTACCGCTGCATCACGAATGAAACCAACGATTTTATCGTAAGCGAAGGTGTAACGAGCATTGATCCGGAGCAATGTATCCGGTATCTGCAGGGGCGACCGGAGGAGAGCAGCCGGAACTGGGCTTTGGACTACGACGGTATCTGGATGTCTTGTATGATGGGGGATTGCCGGCATGGATGCACGGTAAAGATCCGATATGAAGACTATCCGGAATTGTTTGCAAAACGGTATTTTGGTCCGGAGGTGACCGAAGAATCCGCAGCACAGACCGTGGAGATCCCGGAGACGGAAGCGGAGTACAGCGAACTGCCGTAAGATGCGCAACCCACCTTTTCATGGATCATTGGAAACCAATAAAAAAGAACTTCCGGTCGGAGAGACGGAAGTTCTTTTTGTATT
Source organism: uncultured Lachnospiraceae bacterium (assembly GCA_946403625.1). Taxonomy (GTDB): domain Bacteria; phylum Bacillota; class Clostridia; order Lachnospirales; family Lachnospiraceae; genus NK4A136. The sequence continues at coordinate 15,789 of CAMJAP010000084.1, read as the reverse complement.
CAGTAAAGTTTGCCGTCGTAGTATTGCAGCATCAGCAGTGTGACACCGTCGTAGTCGTACTCCTGCAGGATCTGCGACTGCGTCTCCCAGCCGACTTCGGAGATCTCTTCGGCGGTATCGGAATATTCCTCCAGGGCGTGCTCATCCTCCTGATACAGTTTCGTGGCAACATCATTGGATTCCCGTTCATCGATCCAAACCTGCGGAAGGAACGGGTACGCCTCGGCATCTTCCCAATATCGGTCCATGGCACCTGCAGCTTTCGATGCCCAAAAGTAACTGTCGTCCACATAATTGTAGACATAGAAATAAGCGGAGTAACGCAGGACGGGATCGTCGCTGTTCGCGCAGGCCAGGTAGCTCAAAAAGTTGGCTTCGTGTTCTTTGTAATAGCCCATATGATGGGAACTTTCGTGGGAATACAGCGAAGGAAAATAGAGCGGGCCGGTATATTTATTGTATGTCATCTCCAGTGTGTATGGATAGGTGTAACCGCCGATCCACATCCAGTCCAGCACATCGGAACACCAGGCAGCCTTGATGGGCGGATAGTATCCTTTTAAGCGGGAAAACTCACCTGCGATCCCGTTCATTGCAACGGACACTTTTTGTTCCGTCACTTCTTTGGAATCGTAGATCACATGCCCGTCGGCGTCGCGGGGAACGCTCTCACATGCTTCATTGATATGCTCCACCACATACAGATACAGTGTGCGCATCTCCTCCAGCGTATAGTCGCGCTCCGCCGGTAAAACACCGCCCAAAACGGCACTGCGGTAAGGGGTCAGCCATTGCACCGTATAGATCAGCAGCACCGATAAGGTGATGAGTACGATGGTTTTGAAATATCCGCCGGTAAAGCGTACATAGCCTTTCTTTTTGCGCAGGAAAAGCAGCAGAAGCAGAAAGACCGCGGCGAGCAATACCAGTACGGCCGCCAGATACATCAGCAGTTCGCCCAGCGGAAACGGCAGCGCATTGGTGATGTGTGAGACGGGATCGCAGATCACTGTATAAATATGATCGGCATAATAATTCCTCCAGGCCGGGATCAGAGACAGCAGATTGGCGCATACGATCAAGACTGCCAGCAGAACCGCTGCGATATAGAATTTTTTGTTTCGGGTAAAATGTTGTTGGATCGCTTCTCGAATTTTCATAAACCGTATTATACCATAAAAAAGTGTCAATGGGGAGTATATGTGGTATAATAGGCAGGTATGGGTTGAGGAGGTGCGCTTTGGTATATACAGTGAGTTTGAATCCGTCTTTGGATTATATCGTGACAGTGCCGGAGTTTAAAATGGGGCATACGAACCGGACAGAAAGTGAAGTGCTGCTGCCCGGCGGAAAAGGGATCAATGTGTCCACGGTGCTGCAGCATCTGGATGTGGAAAATATCGCGATCTATTTTGCGGCAGGTTTTGTCGGGGAAGAGATCGGACGCAGACTGGAAGATTACGGGATCGAAACGGAGCCGATCATGATGCGGGAAGGATGTTCCCGGATCAATATAAAGCTTCGTAATTCCGAAGGCACCGAGATCAATGCCGGAGGGCCGATGATCGCGGAGAGATATATTACGCAGTTAAAAGAGCGCCTGCAGCAGCTGAAGGAAGGCGACATACTGGTGTTGGCGGGGAGCATTCCCAAAGGGATGCCGTCCTCCTTATACGCAGATCTGATGGCGGAACTGGCCGGAAAAGGGATCCGTTTTGTGGTGGATGCGGCAGGCGATGTATTACGCGAGACGCTGCAATACCGGCCGTTTTTGATCAAGCCCAATCGGGATGAGATGGAACTGTTTTTCTGTACGGCGATCGAAACCGAGGAAGAGCTGTTTGAAAAAGCAGAAGAACTGCAAAAACTCGGTGCGCAAAACGTGCTGGTTTCCCTGGGCGGAGAAGGCGCTGCGTTGCTGGCGGCCGACGGCAGACGCTATCGGAAGCAGGCACCCAAAGGTACGGTGGTCAATGCCGTCGGAGCCGGGGATTCCATGGTGGCGGGATTTTTGAGCGGCTATCTGGAGACGGAGGACTATGCGCAGGCATTCCGGAGAGGACTGGCAGCAGGATCCGCCAGTGTATTTTCGGAGGGGCTGGCCGAAAAAGAGATGATCATGCGGATCTGTGATTCGTTGGAATAACGGAGAGAAAAGACGGAAATGGGAAATACGTTTTACTTTGATTGGGAAGTGCGGCTGATGGAATGGCTGCAGAGCGGACTGGGAGAGATCGGTTCCCTGATCGCGCAGCTGTTTACGATCTGCGGTGAGGAGCTGGTGCTGATCCTGCTGCTGGGCTTTATCTACTGGTGTTACGACAAGGAATTCGGCAAGTTTATCGGTGTGAATATTGTAGTGGGGCTGGTTTGGAATCCGATGCTCAAGAATGTGGCGCTGCGCAGGCGGCCCTATTTTGATCATCCGGGGATCCGCTGTATACGCCCGGCCGAGGCGGATGCCGATCCCTTTGATATTGCGGAACAGGGCTTTTCCTTTCCGAGCGGACATTCCACGAACGGTGTGATCGCCTACGGAAGTATGCCGGTGTACAAAAAGAATAAGTGGCTGACGGTGCTGGGGATCGTTATGCCGTTGCTCATCGGACTTTCCCGCGTGCTGTTGGGCGTGCATTATCCCACGGATGTGCTGGTCGGCTGGCTGATGGGTGTGATCGTGGTCTTTTTCGTCTCTTATCTGCAGCGTAAGGTGAAGCGGAAGTGGATCCTGCATCTGGTGCTGTTTGTGACGGCGCTGCCCGGAATGCTCTATTGCAAGACGGCGGATTATTATACCTGCGTAGGGCTGATGGCCGGATTGTTCCTGGCGATCGCGTTTGAAGAAAAATATGTGCATTTTGAAAATACGAAGAATCCGGCAGAGTGTGTGATCCGCATCATCGGTGGGTTTGCGGTGTATGCCTTGAGCAATATGCTGTTGAAACTGCCGTTTCCGAAAGAGTTTCTGGCATCGGGAACGACCGCGGCTTTTCTGGTACGCTTTGTCCGTTATATCATTGTCGGTTTTGTCACGCTGGGGGCTTATCCGCTGGTTTTCTCCAAGATCCGTCTCCCGCAGCGCAGTGCCAAAAAACAGGCGTGAGCGAAGAGGGAAGAGTTTTTCCGAATGCATAGCCAAATGCCCGAAAAATTGATATAATGGGAAAAATGGGGATCGGAGGGTTACAGAATGGATACAAATATTTTATTGGAAAACGGAACGAATGAACTGGAGGTTCTGGAGTTCAAGATCGGAGCCCGCTCGTACGGGATCAATGTGGCGAAAGTTCGTGAGATCATCCCGTATCAGCCGGTAACGCCGGTACCGCATTCGCATCCGGGGATCGAAGGAATCTTTATGCCGCGAGGGGATATGATCACGGCGATCGATCTGCGCAGCTGTCTGCAGATGGGCGAATCCGCACCGAACGGTTTGTTTATCGTGACCAATTTCAATGCACTCAATCTGGCGTTTCATGTCGAGGCGGTACAGGGGATCCACAGGGTTTCGTGGGCGGATATTATGAAGCCTTCCTCTACGGTGGCCAATACCGAAGACGGAGTGTCGACCGGCATCATCAAGAAGAATGACAAGCTGATCATTATTCTGGATTTTGAAAAGATCGTTGCGGATATCAATCCGGAAGTGAGCCTGAAGGTGCAGGAAGTCGAAGCTCTGGCAGGACGCAGTCGTATCGATGTGCCGATCCTGATCGCGGAAGATTCGGCATTGCTCAACAAACTGATCGTGCAGTCCCTGGAGACGGCAGGCTATACCAATCTGACCCATACGGAAAACGGGCAGCAGGCCTGGGATCTGATCAGTAAATGGAAGGAAGAAGGAACACTGGACAGACATGTACAGTGTGTCGTTACGGATATCGAGATGCCGCAGATGGACGGCCATCGCCTGACCAAGCTGATCAAATCGGATGAAAAACTGAAACATCTGATCGTTGTGATCTTTTCCTCGATGATCAATGATGATCTGCGACGCAAAGGGGAACAGCTGGGAGCGGACGCACAGCTGACCAAACCGGAGATCGGCAAGCTGGTGGCATCGATGGACGAATTGCTGGGCGTGAGTGAATAACGCATTTTGAAAACTACTTGACACGCAGACTTTATCTGCTTTATACTGTCTTTGGTAAAGTAATAAGGGAGTAGCTGGCGCAGTATACTGCGTGATATGATCTCGTCAGGACGGGAAGAAATCCCCGGGACATGTCGTAAATAGCGAGACTTTTACTGTTTTTTTGACAGTAAAAGTCTCTTTTTTTGCAGATGGCGTCAGAACGTTGTGTTTAAGAACGAAAGGACAGGAGAAGGCAATGATAGCTCTGTATGTTTTGTTGCTGGTAGTCGGGTTTTTCGGCCTGATCAAAGGCGCGGATCTGTTCGTGGACGGCAGTTCCTCGCTGGCAAAGATCTTTAAGGTGCCGGGCGTGATCATCGGACTGACGATCGTGGCGATGGGAACCAGTGCACCGGAACTGGCGGTCAGTACTTCGGCCGCGTTATCCGGTTCCAACGAGATCGCACTCAGCAACGTGATCGGATCCAATATTTTCAATCTGCTGATGGTGCTGGGCATCTGCTCCATCATCTGTAAGGTGCCGGTGGATAAGGTGATCCTGAAGAGAGATTTTCCGGTGATGCTGCTGGTAACGCTGGGGATCGTGCTGGGCACCAGCCAAGCGGCGATCACTTCGGGACAGTTTTTGCAAGTGGGCATTTCCGAGAACGTGGGCGGCGTCAGCCGTTATCTGGGACTTATACTGCTCGCGGCGTTTGTGGTTTATCTGATCGTGCTCATCGCGGATGCCAAAAAGCATCCGGTGGAAGAGGAAGATGAGATCAAGGCAATGCCGGCGTGGAAATGTTTTGTATATATCCTGATCGGTCTGGTGCTGATCGTGGGCGGTGGTAAGGCGACCGTGGAATCGGCAAAATATATCGCAAAGGCGATCGGTATGAGCGAGACGATCATCGGACTCACGGTTGTGGCAGTCGGTACTTCCCTGCCGGAACTGGTGACCTCGATCGTAGCAGCCAAAAAAGGCGAAGTGGGGATGGCTGTCGGAAATGCCGTAGGATCCTGCATCTTCAATGCGATGCTGATCCTGGGAGTATCTTCTGCGATCCATCCGTTCCCGGTGAATGCGGCATCGGTATTTGATATGCTCATTCTCCTCGGGATCAGTGTGCTTACTTATTTATTTGCAGTCACCGGCAAGGCCATCAAACGAGGGGAAGGCGTTGTTATGGTGCTGATCTATGCAGCGGATGTCGCATTTGCGATACTCCGGGAAGTGGGGTAATATGTTTCATTTAGGAGAAATTCAGGAATTACAGATCGTAAAGATCGTGGACTTTGGCGCTTATCTGGCAGAACTGTCCGGGGACGAGCGCGTGTTGCTGCCGAAAAAGCAGCTGCCGGAGAATGCAAAAGTCGGTGACCGGCTGGAAGTCTTTTTGTATAAGGATTCACAGGATCGTCTGATCGCGACGACCAGAGAGCCGGTGCTGACCGTCGGGGAAGTGGCGGAACTGAAAGTCGTCAACGTGAGCAAGATGGGCGCGTTTTTGGACTGGGGACTGGAGAAGGATCTGTTCCTGCCGTATCGCCAGCAGACCAAGCGCGTAAAGGAAGGGGATACCGTGCTGGTATCGCTGTATGTGGATAAGAGTTCCCGCTTGTGCGCTACGATGAATGTATACAAGGAACTGCGCTCGGATGCGCCCTATCAGGTGGGGGATGATGTGGAAGGCATCGCCTACGAAGCCAGTGACCGTTTCGGTATCTTCGTGGCAGTGGACGGCATTTACTCGGCGATCATTCCCAAGAACGAAGTGTATGGGGATGTGGCAGTCGGGGATCGTATTCATGCACGTGTGACCAAGGTGCGCGAAGACGGCCGGCTGAATCTGAGCGTGCGTGAAAAGGCGCATGTGCAGATGTATCCGGATATGGAAAAGATCTTGAACCTGCTGCGGGAATACGGCGGAGTGCTGCCGTTTACGGAAAAGGCGGACCCGGAAGTGATCCGCAGGGAAACCGGTATGAGCAAGAACGAGTTTAAGCGTGCGGTCGGCCATCTGTACAAGGAACGTAAGGTGCAGATCAATGACGGTAAGATCCGCCTGGTGGAGGAATAAAAGACCGATGAATGCAAAGAAAGCGGGAATTCTTTTTTGTGCGATCGTTCTGAGCTACACGACGATAGAACTGCTGCTGACCTTTACGAGGCTGGGCGGCATGATGGGCGTGGAAGGGTCTCTGGTCGTGTCCGAACTGATCATGATCGTTCCGTGTCTGATCGCGTTTTTGGCATGCAAAGAACCGTTCGCAGAGGTCTTTGGCGTAAAGAAAGTGCATCCGGTACTGATCCCGCTCAGTATCGTGCTTACATGGACGGTATTGCCTCTGATCACCTGCTGCAATGCGTTTACGATGTATTTTGTGGAAAACGAGGCAGCGGCAATCTTTGACAGTCTGTCGGAACTGCCGTTACCGCTGGTAGCGTTGTTTTCTTCCGTGATCGCGCCGGTCTGCGAGGAGTGGACATTCCGCGGCATTCTGTATACCGGATTTCGGAAAAACGGCTCCGCATTTCAGGCGATCCTGCTGACGGCGGTATTGTTCGGAATGTTTCACATGAATCTCAATCAGATGGTCTATGCGATGGTGTTGGGAATCTTCTTTGCGATCCTGCGGGAAGTGACGGGAAGTATCGTGCCGTCGATCATCTGCCATATGACGGTAAATGGCGGCAGTACGATCATGATGTTTCTGGAAGCGGATAAAGTATCTGAGGTGGCAGCAGAGAGCGCGGATGTACTGAATGCGGAATCGATCTCTATGTTGCTGTGTATGCTGATCCCGATCGCTGCATTGGCTACGGCACTGGCATTGGGACTGCTCATCAAGATCGCGAAAACTCAGAAGGCGTTGCCGAAACTGCAAAACATTGTGGAGGGGCGTGTACGTGATCGGGGAAAAGTCGTAAACAAAGCGGTGATCCTGGGAATGGTGGTCTGCATCATTTTTGTGATGCTGCCGTTTATTCTGGGAGTGCTGGGCGATGTGATCCCGTGGAACGACTGGTTCCCGAGTGAGGTAACGGAATACGATGTATAAAAAATCCCCCGACATTACGCCGGGGGATTTTGATGTCGATATAGTGATCTTTTATACAGTCATATCAAAACTGCCGCCGATATGAGGATTGACGGAGCGCTCCATAGCTGCGGCGTCGATCATCTTTACGATGCTGTCGCCGGCGGCTTCCTGATTATCCAGAGCCTTGCCCAATACCGCCGTGCCGATATCCTGCATAGAGGAGCTGCGTGAGAGATTCATAGATGCAGTGATAATGGTATTTTCAATTCCGCCGACTCTCATAACTTAGCCCTCCTTTGCAATAAGATACAACCTGTCCAAATGCGTTGAATTACGCTTCCTATAGTTAATTTTATTATCGTTTATTTCTCTTTTTTTGTCAAGAAATATCGTTGTTTGGCAAAAATATATGAAAAAAAGCAATAAAAGTGTAGATTTTTTTGTCTATTTGTATTAGAATGATTGTTACATATGGGAAAACTATAATAGAATATCGGGGTTATATTGGCAATATTGCCGATGGATTAAGGTTTACGTAAGATAATTACACTACATTTTTCGCAGAGAGGGTATGTGAAAAGGGGAAGGAGAAGCTTATGATCTCAAATCAGATACTGCAGAATACAATAGACGGGATGACTGCGATCGCGCATGTAGAAATGTGCGTGGCAGATCGGGACGGACGGGCAGTGGTCTGTACAATGAAGGAAAAGAAAAACTTTGAAAAGGCGGTACAGGATTTTGTGAATTCCTCGGCAGAGAGCCAGGAAGTGCAGAACTGCCAGTTCTTCAAGATCTTTGATGAACAGCAGTTGGAATATATCCTGATCGTGTCCGGCGCCAGCGAAAATGCATACCTTGTAGGAAAGATGGCGGCATTCCAGATCCAGAATCTGCTGGTTGCTTACAAGGAGCGTTTTGATAAGGACAACTTTATCAAGAACCTTTTGCTGGACAATCTGCTGTTGGTGGATATTTACAGCCGTGCAAAGAAACTGCATATGCAGATCGATCTGAAGCGAGTGGTTTTGATCGTGGAAACGGCATCCGGCAAGGACAGCAATACCATGGAAATGGTAAAAGAATGCCTGGGCGGCGGCAATGCGAAAGAGATCGTGACGGCAGTCGATGAGAACAATGTCGTGATCGTAAAGGAACTGCCGGACGAAGCGGCGGCCAGGGAAGTTGACAAGGTGGCACAGAATATCGTTGCGTTCCTGACCAAAGAAGGATTTACGGGCGTAAAGGTTGCCTACGGTACTTCCGTGGGCGAGATCAAGGAAGTAAGCCGTTCTTACAAAGAAGCAAAGATGGCGCTGGATGTCGGCAAGATCTTCTTTGCACACAAGGATGTGATCCCTTATAACGAGCTGGGTATCGGTCGTTTGATCTATCAGTTGCCGATCCCGCTGTGTAAGATGTTCATCCAGGAAATCTTTGACGGACGCAATCCGGAAGAGTTTGACGAGGAGACACTGACAACGATCCAGAAGTTCTTTGAGAACAGCCTGAATGTATCGGAGACTTCCAGACAGTTGTTTATTCACAGAAATACGCTGGTATATCGTCTGGATAAGCTGCAGAAGAGCACCAATCTGGATTTGCGCGTATTTGAAGATGCGATCACCTTCAAGATCGCATTGATGGTCGTGGAATACATGAAGTATATGGAGGAGCAGAATTATTAACGATTCTGTGGTTGTTAAGAGGAGAAAAGAGTTTTGGCAAGGCGTGGTAAAAAAGAATTAGAGGATTCCGAAGAGGTGCGCGCTGCGATCGCCGACCTGCAGGAGAAGGTGGCGGCCAAGAAAGCGGCTGAGGCGGAAAAGGAAGAAGAAAACGAAGAGAAAACAGACGATACGATAGAAGAGATCACAGAGGAAAACGAAGAGACCTCCGAAGAAACATCAGAAGAAGCGACGGAAGAGATCACCGAGAACGATTCCGAAGAAGACGATGTTTCCGAAGAAGAGGATGAGGAATACGACGAAGAGTACGACGAGGAAGATTACGCGGAGGAATTCCCGGAAGAAGTAGATGCTGTCTATGAAGGGGAATACGAGTATTCGGAAGAAGATTATGCGAACGATATCGCAGTAAAGAATTTTGAAGACCGTATTAATGATACGGTTCCGACCGGCGGGATCGGGGATGCGATCCGGGAACGGGAAGAACAGCTTGCACAGGAGCGCGAACTGGAAGAAGCGGCAGCGCTGGAACGCAAGGCAAACCGGGAAAAGAAAAAGAAAGAATCGGGAAAGACCGGGCGCAAGAAAAAGCGCAAGGGCAAGAACGATGATGATGTGATCATTTCATTGGAGGGTGTGAGCAAGTCTTATATCAAAGGCGTGCCCGCTCTGAATGATGTCAATATTCAGATTAAACGCGGCGAATTTGTTTTTATCGTAGGTGACAGCGGATCCGGTAAATCCACACTGATCCGTCTGCTTTTGCGTGAGTTAAAACCGACCGAAGGCAGCATTATGGTCAACGGTTTTCAGGTGGAAAAGCTCCCTCGTTACAAAGTGCCGAAACTGCGCCGCAGCATGGGCGTGGTGTTCCAGGATTTCCGTTTGTTAAAGGATCGTAACGTATACGAAAATGTGGCTTTTGCACAGCGCATCATTCAGGTACCCATGCGTGAAATGAAACGCAATGTACCGAATATCCTGGCGCTGGTGGGACTGGCCGGAAAATATAAGGCAAGACCGAATGAACTGTCCGGTGGCGAGCAGCAGCGTGTGGCATTGGCCCGTGCGCTGGTGAATAAGCCGCCTATTTTGCTTGCCGATGAGCCGACCGGTAATCTGGATGTGAAGAATACCATAGAGATCATGAATCTTTTGGACCGCATCAATAAAAACGGCACAACCGTTGTTGTCGTAACGCACAATGACAAGATCGTGAATGACATGAAGAAGCGCGTGATCACGATCAAAAAGGGTGTGATCGTGAGTGACGAGGAAGCGGGTGGATATATTTATGAAGATTAGTACTTTGTTTTACTGCATCGGGCAGGGCATCAAGAGCACCTTTAAAAATAAATGGTTTACACTGGCATCGATCGCAACGATCAGTGCCTGCCTGTTCCTTTTCGGTTTGGGATATGCGCTGGTAATGAACATTCAGTATATGGTCAAGACGGCGGAAGAGGGTGTATCGGTAACCGTATTCTTTAATGATGATTGTTCCCAGGAGCGCATCGAAGAGATCGGCAATATCCTGCGGAATCATTCGGCGGTATCCAAGGTGGTGTATGTATCGGCGGATGAAGCCTGGGAGGGATTTAAACAGGAATACCTCGGAGAATATGCCGACGGTTTTAAAGAAAATCCGTTGGAATATTCGATGAACTATCAGATCTATCTGCGGGATGTTTCCAGACAGGCAGAGCTGGTATCGTATCTGCAGACCATGGATGGCGTGCGTAAGGTCAATCGTTCCGAAGTGACGGCAAATATGCTGAGCGGTATGAATTCGATGATCGCGTATGTTTCGATCGGTATCATCGCGATTTTGCTGGCGGTTTCGATCTTTTTGATCTCCAATACCGTTATGATCGGTATTTCCGTACGAAAGGAAGAGATCGCGATCATGAAGTATATCGGTGCGACGGATTTCTTTGTCCGATCGCCGTTTGTTATCGAAGGTATTTTGATCGGTGCGATCGGAGCATTGATTCCTTTGGGCATCATTTATATGTTGTATGACAAACTGATCGATTACCTGATCGGCAGATATTCGGTTCTGAATCAGGTATTGCAGTTCCTGCCGGTGAATGCGATCTTTGAGCAGTTGTTCCCGGTAGCAATGGCAGTAGGTGTAGGCATCGGATTTTTCGGCAGTGCATTTACGACACGCCGGCATTTGAGAGTATAATTTTATATGAAAAAGAAAATCCTTTTGGCAATGATGGGCATATGGCTGACGGGGCTGGTACTGTTTGGTGCCGGTCTTCCTTCGCATGCGGATGATGACATCGATACTTTGAAAGAACGTATCGGTGAAAAGCAGGATGAGCTGGGCGATCTGCAGGACGAAAAGAAAGCACTGCAGAGCGGGAAGCAGAGCGTGCAGCAGACCATCAACAGTCTGGAAGCCAAGAAGAACGAAATGAGCGCGTATGTGGCTGCTCTGGACGAGGAAGTAAAAACGATCGAGCAGAATATCGAAGCGCTGAATGTGCAGATCGCGGCAAAGGAAGCAGAGATCGAAGTGACGAGAGCCGAACTGCAGGTGGCGGAGCAGACTGCAACCGAGCAGTATGAGGCGATGAAGACGCGTATCTGCTTTATGTATGAAAGCGGAGAATCCCTGTATATGGAACTGCTTTTTTCGGCAGACTCCTTTGCGGATATGCTGAACAAAGCGGATTACATCCAGATGCTTTCGGATTATGACCGCAAGAAACTGGAAGAATACCGGCTGGTTGTGGAGGAAGTGAATGTTACCAAGCAGGTATTGGAAGAAGAGGAAGAGGTGCTGGATGCGGCCAAGGCAGCAGCGCAGCAGGAGCAGGAAGATCTGGAAACGCTGATCGCGGAAAAGCAGGCGCAGATCAAAAAGTACGAAACCGATATCGCCAATCAGGAGCAGGCGATCAAGGAATACGATGCGGAGATCGCGGCACAGAACCAGCTGATCAAAGAAGTGGAAGCGGCGATCGCTGCGGATAAGGCGGCACTTGCGGAAGCACAGCGTCTGCATTATAACGGCGGTAAGTTTGCATGGCCGGCGCCGAAATACACCAGGATCTCGGATCCGTTCGGCTGGCGTATCCATCCGACTTTGAATGTGAAAAAATTCCATAACGGTGTGGATCTGGCAGCACCGGGCGGTTCTCCGATTTTGGCAGCTTATGACGGAAAGGTTGTGGCAGCGGGCTATTCGTCCAGTATGGGTAATTACATTATGATCGATCACGGAGACAATCTGATGACGGTCTATATGCATGCATCTGCGCTGTATGTATCCAAAGGGGCGACAGTGACCAGAGGACAAAAGATTGCAGCGGTTGGTTCTACAGGGCGTTCTACCGGTAATCACCTGCATTTCGGTGTGCGTAAGAACGGAGAATATGTGGATCCGATGCCGTATATCAAGTAAAGTGAAGTAAGAAGGGCAAAGCAATGGAAAGAAAAGACAACAGTGGCAAGTCATTTTGGCTGGGCGTATTAACGGGCTGCATTATTGCAGCCTTTGTTGCAGTGGTTGTGCTGTGTATCAACATTTACCGACAGAGGACAATGGAGCCGCAGGAACCGGTAACGATCAAAGTGAACGAACCGACCGGCAGCAGTAGCAGCAGTTCCAACAGCGGACTGGTACGGATCACACCGGGAAAAGTACCGGAAGGTTCCGTATTGCAGGACAAAGATGTGATCGGAAAGATCGGTGCACTCGAAATGCTGATCGATGACGAGTTCATAGATTCGGTCAGTGACAATGCCATCGAGAACGGCATTTATTCCGGTATTATGGAGGCACTGGACGATCCTTACGCCGAGTACTATACACCGGAAGAATGGGTAGAGATGCAGCAGGAAACACAGGGTATCTATTACGGTATCGGTGCTTATCTGGTAAAGGATCTGGAAACGCTCTATCCCAGGATCACCGGAATCATCAAAAATACACCGGCGCAGGAAAGCGGTCTCTGTGAAGATGATTACATCGTAGAGATCGACGGAACGGATGTATATGATATGGACCTTTCCGATGTGGTCAACAGGATCCGCGGAGAAGCCGGCACCAAAGTACATTTGACGATCGTGCGCGGAGGCGTGGGAGAGCGCGAAGAACTGGAATTTGATGTGGAACGTCGACAGGTGGAAACGCCTTCGGTGGAATATCAGAACAAGGGCGACGGCATTGCTTATATCGCGATCACGGAGTTTGACGTGGTAACCGTGGACCAGTTCAAGGATGCAATGGATCAGGCCAGAGCCGATCAGATGCAGGGACTGGTACTGGATCTGCGCAGCAACCCGGGCGGTTCTCTCGGAGCGGTGGTTCAGATCGCGCGGATGATGTTGCCCCAGGGACACATCGTATATACCGAGGATAAGAACGGCAAGCAGGAGTTCTATGACTGTGACGGAACCAATGAGCTGGATGTGCCTATGGTAGTGCTGGTGAACGGAAACAGCGCCAGCGCATCCGAGATCCTGGCAGGTGCGATCAAAGATTACGGCATCGGAACATTGCTCGGAACCACGACCTATGGTAAGGGTATTGTGCAGCGGATCTTTACGCTGACCGACGGTTCGGCGATCAAGCTGACGATCAGCCATTATTACACACCGCTTGGCAATGACATCCACAAAGTCGGTATCGTTCCGGACGAAGAGCTGATCTTTGACGGCGAAGCTTACAAAGAAGATCAGACAGACAATCAGCTGGATCGAGCGATTGAGATCCTGCAGGAAAAAATGCAGTAAGTTAACACAGGCCGGTGCCTTCGGGAACCGGCCTTTATTGGTATATAGGAATAAATATCGGAGGAACGAAAGATGACATTGTTTCAGGGAAGGCCGGAGAATGTGGATGGGCGTTTGCAAAGAGAACTCCGGACTTATGATTTTTTGGATAAGCTGGGGATCGCATACGAGCGGACGGATCATGAGCCGGCGAGTACGATGGAAGCTTGTAACGAGATTGATGCTGTGCTGGGTGTGATCATTTGTAAAAATCTGTTTTTGTGTAACCGGCAGAAAACGAATTTCTATCTGCTGATGATGCCGGGAGACAAAAAGTTTAAGACGAAGGAACTGTCGGCACAGATCAATTCCGCAAGATTATCGTTTGCGGATCCGGAAGATATGCTGAAGTATCTGGATATCGAACCGGGCGCAGTCAGCATTATGGGACTGATGAACGATACGGAACATAAGGTGCAGCTGCTGATCGATGAAGATGTGCTGGAGGGAGAAGAACTGGGATGCCATCCCTGCGTATGTACCTCAAGCCTTAAGATGAAGATGGCAGAGGTGATCAAAAAGTTCCTGCCGGCTACGGGACACGATTACCGTACCGTACACCTGGTGGGAGAAGAGTAGCATAAAAAGGATCTGACAAAACAAAGCAAATCCGGACAGGATTATATGCATCCGATACTCTATAATCATCTGTGAAAGGAGGGATACCGATGGACTGGATCAGGACGATCAATAACGCGATAGGATATATGGAGGAGCATCTTACGGAACGCATCACATTGGAGGATATCGCGGGGAATGTGAATCTTTCGGTGTTTCATTTTCACAGGGCGTTTTCGATGTTTACGGAAATGTCTCCGACAGATTATCTGCGGAAAAGACGGCTTTCGCAGGCCGGCGCGGAACTGGTGAACGGGGATGAGAAAGTGATCGATATCGCACTGAAATACGGTTATGAGACTCCCGAAAGTTTTACCAAAGCATTCACCAGATATCATGGCGTTTCGCCTATACAGGCAAAGAAAGGTAGTCCGATTCAGTTTATGAGCCGGTATACCGTCCGAATCGCAATCGAAGGAGGACAGATCATGGAGTACAGGATTGAAAAATGGGAAGCAATGGACCTGCTGGTGCATGAAAAAAGTTTTCACACCGAAACGAGCGAAACAGAGATCCCGAAGTTTTGGGATGAGTATTATGCAAATGAGGAGTACAGAAAGATTCCGGGATATCTGGGGATCTGTTCCCAGCAGAAAACAGACGGAGACGAATTCAATTATGGGATAGGCTGTAAAGCGGCTGATATAGAAGGCGTTCCCGAAGGGTTTAGGATCATGCATTTGCCGGAATATACCTGGGCTGTATTTAAGTGTGTAGGCCCGATGCCGAAAGCAATTCAGGATATGTGGGAGAGGATCTATAAGGAATGGCTTCCGGTATCCGACTATGAACTCATTCCCGATATCGATATAGAAAACTATCTGCCCGGAGATCCGTCTTCCCGTGACTATGTCAGTGAGATCTGTATCCCGGTTCGGAAGAGCACTTCAGCGGTATAGGCGGGGAACCCCGATCTGCGTTTGTGATCCTCGTTTCGCAAAATGAAGCATATGCCGGATTTCAGTTGTAAGGGACAGCTTAAGAAGAAGTGGCTGATATAACGGATAGGAGCATGAGGAGAGGACTATGAGTTTACAGTTATTAAAGGCAAGTACCTCAGATGCGTTGACATTGAACGGGATATCGAAGCGGGCTTTTGACAGTGATATTCAGGTCGGAGCAACGTCCATCGGCGGCCCTCCGGGATATATGTCTGTGTCGTTTCATACGAAAATGGCAAGACAGGGACATCTGTATAAATTGACGGAAGATGGGCTGATCGTCGGAGGAGCAATCCTGTTTTTGAAAGAAGATAAACTGAATGTCGGCAGGATCTTTGTTGCGCCGGAGCACTTTCGGAAAGGTTATGGAAGCTTTTTGATGCGGGAAATAGAAGCTTTGTTTCCCGAAGTAAAAGAGTTTACCTTGGATACCCCTGTCTGGAATGTAAGGACTAATTTGTTTTATTCAAAACTGGGATATACCGAAACGAAAAGGGATAGTGATTTTGTATATTATACAAAGATCAGGATATGAAGGTGAAAAAATGATCAAAAGAGCAGATGAAACAGAAAGTGCCTACACCGGCGATTACCTGTACTATGAGATCCGGCTTTGAGCGGAACATTA
>CAMJAP010000083.1 GCA_946403625.1 uncultured Lachnospiraceae bacterium | reverse complement strand
CGAAACCGTTTGGCGTATTGTATATCAGCGTGGATGGACAATATGTTCAGATCAAAGAGGCAATGAAATATATCGAAACAAATGCAGGAAGAGTGGAGGTGGTCAGAGATGTTATCTAGTTTTTTGGAAATACAGGATAAATTGGGGAAGGCGATCGAAGAAACGGCATTTATGACAATTACATCTTTGGTGATCGCAGTTATATTGGGAATCGTTCTCGGCTTATTGCTTTATGTTACAAATGAACCGCTGCTGAATAAAAATACACCGGTGTATGAGTTCCTTGGTTTTATAGCAAATATGATCAGTTCAATCCCGTTTTTGATCCTGATGATCTTTCTGCTTCCGTTATCGGCGGTTATTGTAGGAACCAAGATCGGTTCTAAAGCGGTGATCGTTCCGCTGACCATTGCGGCAACCGCATTTTTCGCAAGACTGGCAGAAGCATCGTTTTCAGATGTGGATAAGGGTGTATTGGAAGCGGTGATCGCTTCGGGAGCTAAAAAAAGTCACATCATTTGGAAGATCGTCCTTCCGGAAGCAAAAGTGTCGTTGATCAAAAACATTACAGTGACAGCAATCACGGTACTCGGTTTTTCGGCGATGGCCGGTCTGGTAGGCGGCGGTGGTATTGGTGATCTGGCATATCGATACGGATACCAGCGATATAAACAGGGAGTGATGATCATCTGTGTTCTTCTCCTGATCATACTTGTACAAGTGATACAGACGATCGGTGATCTGTTGGTAAGATCCGTATTACGATCAAGAAAAGGATAAGAAAAATGAGTAGATTAACGAAAGAGATTACCTGGTACGGACGAGGAGGACAGGGAGCATTTACAGCCTCCAGGATCCTGGGAGCAGCAGCGATGCTGGCCGGATATCAGAGTCTGGCATTTCCGTCCTTCGGTCCGGAAAGAAGAGGTGCACCGATACGGGCATTCACGAAGATCTCAGATAAAAGTATTACAGACAGAAGTATACCGAAAAAAAGTGATCATATCCTGGTATTAGATGATTCATTGTATGATCCGGCATTGGCAGACGGACTGAAAGAAGGCGGCAGTATATTTGTAAATACAGCAAAAGAAGTGCCAAAACCCGATGGGGTTATGGTGATCACGGGAGATATCTCCCGATTGGCAGAGGAGATCCTGGGAAGACCGATTGTAAATATCGGGATCATCGGATTGCTGCTTGGGGAATTGCCTGAAATCGGAATTCAAAATATTTTCGTTTCGATCAGGGAATATATGCCTTCGAAAACCGTTGATAAGAATATCCGGCTTTTGGAAACGATCTTATCGCAAAAGAAATGATTAAGTCAATAAGGAAAAAGATGAAATGATAAAAGCAAGACTGACAGAACGAAAAAAGATACGTCGTCTATCGGAACTACCGCAAGGGGGGAGTTGTACGGCAGGGATTCTTATTGAAAAGAATGCCGGTTGGAGAAATAAACGTCCGGAAGTAGATCCCGAAAAATGCGTCGGATGCCATCAATGCTATCTGTATTGTCCGGATGGCGTGATCGTAAAAGCACAGAAAGGGATCGTGATCGATTATGATTTTTGTAAGGGGTGTGGCATATGCGCTAAAGTTTGTGCATTGAAGGCCATCACTATGGAGGATGAGAGGTAATGAGCGGGAAAAAATTTATATCAGGAGATGAAGCCTTTGCCCAGGGCGTTCGTCTTGCAAAAGCGCAGGTGATTTCCGCTTATCCGATCACACCGCAGACGATCGTTGTGGAACGTTTGTCAGAGATGGTGGAAGAAGGGGAACTGGATAGTAAGTTTTTACACGTGGAATCCGAGCATTCGGCTTTGATGGCGGCAATGGGAGCTGCAGCAACGGGAGCAAGAACATTTACGGCGACGTCGTCCCAGGGACTATTGTATATGGCAGAGTGCCTTACCTATGTTGCCGGCGGAAGATTTCCGATCGTGATGATGAATGCCAACCGCGCAACGGCACTTCCCTGGAGCATCTACGGAGATCATAGAGATTCTTTGTCGCTTTTGGATCACGGCTGGATACAGATATATACCGAGAATGCGCAGGAGAGTCTGGACATGGCGATACAGGCCTATGCGATCGCCGAACAGGAAGAGATACGACTTCCGGTTATGGTCAATCTTGACGGTTTCGTACTTACACATACCTATGAGGCAGTCGATATTCCGACACAGGAACAGGCGGATGCATTTCTGAAACCCCGTGAGACCTGGGATAAACTTGACTTTGATAAACCGGTCAGTATGGCGTATACCGTTGGTCCGGATCTGAATGAAGAGTATAACCTGTTACATCATAAAGCACTGCTGAATGTAGCAAAACATATCGAAAACATTGATGTATCCTTCGAAAAGATCTTCGGACGTAAATACGGAGGTTTGATCAACGGATATCGAACGGAGGATGCGGACCTGATCCTGATCACACTCGGTAGTATATCCGGACTGGTAAGGGATGTCGTGGACGAATTAAGGGAAGAAGGCGTGAAGGCCGGAATGATACGTATCCGCTTTATGCGACCGTTTCCTGCAGAAGAGCTGATAAGGGAAACCGCGCACGCATCGGCAGTCGGTGTTTTGGAAAAAGATATCTCCTTTGGGTTTGAGGGAACGGTATACAGCAATGTAAACTCAGCGCTTTCCAAAAGTGCACATAAGATTTCAACGTACGATTTTATCGGAGGCATCGGAGGAAAGAATATTTCCAAAGAAGATGTGAGAAGCTGTTTTGCTGCAATGCAGAAGAAGGAGAGTGAGGAGGTGCGGTTTATCGGATTGGAGGTAGAAGATGACATCTGAAAGTACGGAAAGGATAAATGCAGAAAATATAACGGAGGATGAATTCTTTTTCGGACATAAAGCTTGTGCAGGGTGTGGAGGAAGCCTTGCGGTCAGGATTGCACTAAAGGTATTGGGAGAGAGAACACTGCTGGTAGAACCGGCGGGCTGTATGTCGGCAGTGAGTTTTAATTATCCGCAAATGAGTTTTTCCAATAACGCGATCATATCGGCATTTGCAGGAACCGGAGCTGTACTCAGCGGGTTAAAGGCGGGGGCAGAAGTGATGGGATGGAAGGACTACCATGTACTCGGTATCGCCGGAGACGGCGGGACAGCGGATATCGGATTGCAGGCATTATCCGGATTGATCGATCGAAATGATGATGTGATCTATCTTTGTTACGATAATGAAGCCTATATGAATACCGGCATACAGAAAAGCGGATTGACGCCGTTTGGAACATCTACCACAACCACACCGGCCGGGAAAAAGGGAAAAGGAAATCTGAAACATAAGAAGAATCTGTTTGAAATCGTTGCGGCACATGATATTCCGTATGCAGCAACAGCAAGCATAGGTTATATCGAAGATTTTGCGAATAAGATCAAAAGAGCATCGGAAGTACGCGGAACATCTTTTATACATGTGCTGGCACCCTGCCCGACCGGATGGGGGATCGACACTTCGGAAACCGTAGAGGTAGCCAGAGAAGTGGTGGATAACGGTCTGTGGTATCTGGCGGAGTATTATGACGGGGAATACCATATAAACCGGAAACCAAAGGAATTTAAAGATATTCATTCGTATATCAAACGTCAGGGAAGATTTAAGCACCTTGACGAAGAAGATATAAAAGAGATCATTGCTCAAAGGGATAAGACTTGGAAAAGATTACAACAATATTCCGTAGGGCAATAAAGAACTCAAGAACAACATTATAACCGGAAGAACCGGAAAAAAGGAGGAAAAGAACATGAAAAAGGAAAACAACAAAAAAACACTGGCAGGGATTATTGCGGGAACGGCAGTCCTGGCGATGAGCGGTTGTGGAAGTGCAGCCGGTGAGACGGCATTAGCGGCAACTGCAACAACAGAGGAGCAGGCAGTACAGACCGGAACACAGAGTACTGAAGCGGAAAGTACTGTTGCAGAAAGCAGCGATACAGAACCCGCAGAACTTGGAAAGATCACGGTTGGTGTATGCGCAGGCCCTTACGGAGATATGTTTGAAGACTGTATCGCTCCTTCACTTCATGAATTGGGGTATGAAACGGAGGTGATCGAGATTTCCGATATCGTAACACCGAACACTGCTTTGGATGAGGGAGAACTTTCGATCAATATCTTCCAGCATTCTATTTATCTGAATAACTTCAATAACGAACATGGTACACATCTTACCTATGTAACGGAAATTCCCACCGCAGGAATGGGTACTTTCTCGGATAAGTATGCTTCTCTGGAGGAACTTCCGGATGGCGCTGTTGTGGCGATTCCGAACGATGTGACCAATACGGCCAGAGCACTTCGCGTATTGGCGCAGACTGGTATCATCGAACTGGATCCGAATGTGGAACCGGCAACCGTAACCGTAGATGATGTAACCAGCAATCCGAAGAACCTTGAGTTTAAAGAGATGAATCCCGAAGTACTTCCGAATATCCTGGACAGTGTAGATGCAGCAGTGATCAACGGCTACTTTGCAATTGCGGCCGGTCTGGATCTTTCTACAGATCTTTATAATGAGAAGGTAACAGAAGGGTATATCAATGTTATTGCGATCCGTGAAGCGGATGTAGACTCTGAACTGGTACAGACCATTGACAAGATCGTTCATTCCGATGCATTCCGGAATGCGATCGAGGACGAGAGCAAGCAGTACAAGTCCTTTACTAAGCCGGATGCATACTATGAGCCGAGCATTTTCGAAAATTAAAGAATAAGTGCAGTCCGGTTTCCTCATAGAGGAAGCCGGACAACAATACAATGAGAAGGAAAGGGAGACAGAAATGAGTGAACAGAAATACTGGGAAGAAGAATGGGAAACATTGGACAGAGCCGGAATCGAGGCGAAACAACTGGAAAGTCTCAAAGAAATCGTGAGATTTGCCTATGATAACGCGGTATACTATAAAAGAAGCTTTGATGAGGCTGGAGTATCTCCGGAGGATATCAAGTCTCTGGAAGATATCCGGAAGTTTCCGTTTATTGATAAGCAGACAGAACGTAAGACGCAGGGAATCGGATCGATGGTCGGAGAACTCTGCGCTGTGGATGAGAAGGATATCATTTTCATTTCAGCCTCCAGCGGTTCTACCGGTGTTCCGACGGTCAGTCCGTTTAATCAAAAAGACTTTGACGAATGGATGAACATAGAAAGCCGACTGATGTATCAGGCCGGTATGAGAAAAAATGACCGGTATATGCACGGAATCAACTTCAGTCTTTTCGTAGGCGGCCCCTGTGTACTCGGTGCACAGAGACTGGGGGCAATGGGAATCTGGTCCGGGACTTTGCCGTCCGACCGTTTACTGTTTATCATTCAGCAGTTTAAGCCGACTTTTTTACAGACCACACCTTCCTATGCTCTGTATCTGGGTGAGACAGCAAAGAAAAAAGGAATCGATCCGAAGGATCTTTCTGTAAAGAGGATCATTGTAGCAGGTGAGCCGGGTGGATCTATTCCGGCGACAAGGAAAGCCATCGAAAATTTGTGGGATGCTAAACTGATCGAGTTTTACGGCCTGTCGGACATCTTCGGAGCATGCGCCGGAATGTGTGATGAGCAGGATGGTCTGCATTTGGCAGAAGATCATATTCTGGCAGAGACTGTGGACGTTAAGACCGGAGAAGTGCTTCCGGACGGCGAGACAGGAGAACTTGTATTTACGAGCCTTCGGAAACATGCACGTCCGATGATACGTTTCCGTACAGGCGATATCGGTTATATTGATAAGACACCTTGTAAGTGTGGCAGAACATCTGCAAGGATCCATATCGTTGGCAGAAAAGATGACATGTTTATCGTTTCCGGTGTGAATATCTTCCCGTCGGATGTGGAAACGGTTCTTCATGAACTGGATGGGATCACGAGTGAATACCGCATTCATGTATATGAAAGAGATTATACGGCAAGATATGGTGTGGAGGTTGAAAAAGCATCTCCGGATGCTGATGAAGAAGCATTGAAGAAACTGGTTGTAGGGGCGCTTAAGAGCCGCATCGGTGTGAAACCGGATTATATTAAGATATTAAAAGACGGGGAACTGCCGCGTGCAGAGCACAAAGCCAAACGACTGATCGATGAAAGAGGGCATGAAACAGACAGTGCGATACTGATCTGAGCCGGGGGAGAAAGAGATGCCGAAATTATCAGATAGAACAGCAAGTTTTACCGATTCGCAGATACGGCGTATGACCAGAGTGGCCAACGGATGCGGTGCGATCAATCTTTCGCAGGGTTTTCCGGATTTTGATCCGCCAAAAGAGATCACAGACCGTTTCCGGGAGATTGCTGCGATCGGTCCTCATCAGTATCCGATCACCTGGGGAGCAAAGAATTTTCGGGATGCACTGGCAAAAAAACAGGAACGTTTTATGGGGCGGCCCATCGATCCGGAGAAAGAGATCGTTGTAACCTGCGGAAGTACCGAAGCTATGATGACAGCAATGATGACGGTTGCTGATCCGGGCGATAAAGTGATCGTGTTTTCACCATTCTACGAAAATTACGGAGCAGACGCGATCTTATCCGGGGCGGAACCAATCTATGTTCCGCTGAATCCGCCGGATTTTACCTTTGATCCGGAAGTGCTGGAAGAGGCGTTTCGGAAAAAGCCCAAAGCGTTGGTTCTCTGTAATCCGTCCAATCCATGCGGAAAGGTATTTACGTCAGAAGAACTGAAGATCATAAGTGCATTGGCGATCAAGTATGATACATTTGTTGTGACCGATGAGGTATATGAACATATCGTATATGATCCGTTTGAACATATTTATCTGAGTTCTCTGCCGGGAATGTATGAACGGACATTATCATGCAGTTCGTTATCCAAGACCTATTCCATTACAGGGTGGCGTCTGGGATACGTGATCGCATCACCCGAGATCACGGAACGGGCAAAGAAAGTACACGATTTCCTGACTGCTGGGGCATCGGCACCACTGATGGAAGCGGCGGTAATCGGTCTGGAGTTTCCGGACAGTTATTATACGGAATTGAAAGCGCATTATACACATATGCGTGATCTGTTTCTCGGGGGATTAAGATCTTTTGGGCTTCGTTTTACGGAACCGCAGGGAGCCTATTATGTGATGATCGATGTCAGTGAATTCGGAGTAACAGACGATATCCGTTTTTGCGAATGGATGGCAAAAGAGGTCGGCGTGGCAGCGGTACCAGGTTCCAGTTTCTTTAAGGAGAACGTAAATAACTATATACGTTTACATTTTGCGAAGAAAGACGAAACCTTGAATGCGGCATTGGACAGGCTGGCCACGCTAAAAGAGAAAGCAGTGCAAAAGAAATCTTTTTGAGAATGCCTGTAAAGCGTCCCTCTGATAGGGGCGCTTTTCCTGTTTTTCAGGATCATCTGAACGTTCTTGTGATAAAATTTAAAATATTCACAACACCTATTGACATAGTAGGTAAATAATGATATAGTTGCATCATCACGAAAGTGATGTGTGAAAACACGAAGGAAGGAGAGAACAAGATGTCCGAAATCAACATTAGACAACTGGATATGATGTGTTGCTGTCGAATGCTTAAGTTCCGGGCATGTTGCGTGACCGGGGTGGATGAAGTACTGCGGAATCGCCCTGATATAGTACGATGTTGATGCAAACTCGTAGAAAGGTCTTATGCCCGGAACCACCAAAAAGGTCCCGGTTTTTTTATGCCGATCAGAGCAAAACAATAATAGAAAATTTTCAAACACAGTTTAGGAGGATAGAACAATGGCTAACAATTATGGATTCAGTACAAACGCAATTCGCGCAGGGTATAATTCCGCAGA
This sequence comes from uncultured Lachnospiraceae bacterium, assembly GCA_946403625.1. Classification (GTDB taxonomy): domain Bacteria; phylum Bacillota; class Clostridia; order Lachnospirales; family Lachnospiraceae; genus NK4A136. The sequence continues at coordinate 9,430 of CAMJAP010000083.1, read as the reverse complement.
ACATTTTCATTCGGTAACACCGCCCATTTATCAGACCGCATCTTTTGATCTGGAGGATATCGACCGTACCAGAAGATTGTGGACCGGTGCAGAGGCAGGCGGTATTTACTCCAGAGTCGGTACGCCGACCGGAGGCATCCTGGAAGCAAGGATCGCAGAGCTGGACGGCGGTAAAGCAGCCGTAGCACTTTCTTCCGGAATGGCAGCGATCACCTACACACTGTTCCTTCTCGGACAGGGCGGCGGCAATATCGTAGCAGGATCTTCCCTGTACGGTGCAGCACTTCTGGATGTACTGGAGTTCCTTCCGAAGTACGGTATCGAGACCAGATTTCCGGAAGACCGTAACGATCCGGCCTCCTATGAAAAGCTGATCGATGAGAATACCAAGGCAATCTACCTGGAATCCATCAGCAATCCGAACATTGAACTTTACGATATCGATGCGATCGCAGCAATCGCACACAAATACGGAGTACCGGTTGTAGTAGACAATACCGTAGCAACACCGTACCTGTACAAACCGTTTGAACACGGCGCAGATATCACGGTATATTCCGCAACCAAGGAACTGAACGGCCACGGCAATGTGATCGCCGGTCTGGTGGTAGAGAAAGGCGATTTCCCGTATCCGAAGGAGAGATTCCCGCAGCTCTATGAGAAGTCCTGGAAGATGAGAGATCTGCAGAACAATCCGAGAAGCGGTGCAGAATTCATTCCGGGAGCACCGGTGATCGCACTGCTCAAGATCTTCTTCACCGAGTTTTTCGGCGGAGCATTGGGATCCTTTGAATCCTACCTGGTACTGCAGGGCCTGCAGACACTGAGCGTTCGTCTGGACAAGAAACTGCAGACCGTACGCAAGGTGGTAGAGTTCCTGGAGAGCCGTCCGGAAGTAGAGTTTGTGAACTATCCGTATGCAAAGGGCAGCAAGTATAAAGATCTGGCAGACAGAGATTTCAAGAAGGGACCGGGCGCATTGCTTTCCTTCGGTTTCAAGGGAACCCGCGAGCAGGAAGGTAAGTTCATTAAGGCGCTGAACAACTTCTCCTACCATGTAAACATCGGCGATGTGAGATCCCTGATCACCAACCCGCCTGAGAATACCCATACCGAGCTGGAACTGAAGGTTCTGGAGAAAGCCGGAATTCCGCAGAATCTGCTCCGCGTATCCATCGGTCTGGAAGATGCAGAAGATTTGATCGCAGATCTGGATCAGGCATTCAAGAAAGCATTCGCATAAGGGACAGCAGGAGGAGACAGCAATGGGAGACTTTACAAATAAAACGGTATTTATTACCGGCGCAGCCAAGGGACAGGGGCGTGCAGTAGCCCTGGCCCTGGCAGAAGACGGAGCCAATATCATCGCATTTGACCTGGGAGAGAAGATCCCGTTTCCGGCATACAATCGTTCTTCCAACGATGATCTGGAAAAACTCAAAGACGATGTGATCGCAAAAGGCGGAAAGATCCTTATCTACGCCGGGGATGTGCGTAAGGCGGAAGATGTAAAAGAAGCCGTAGATCGCGGCATTCAGGAATTCGGATCCATCGACATTCTCTTCAGCAATGCCGGGATCGCAGCATACGGAAAGACCTGGGAACTGACGGAAGAAGAATGGGATGCGATGATCGACATCAATCTGCGCGGCGGATGGCTGGTGTCCAAATATGTGATCCCGCATATGATCGAGCAGAAGAAAGGTGTGATCATCTACAACTCTTCGGTGGCCGGTTTAAGGGGTTTCAATCGTATGGGACATTACAGTGCCTCCAAGCATGGGCTGGTAGGCTTGACCAAGTCTCAGGCAATCGAACTGGCACCCTACGGGATCCGCGTGGTATCACTGCATCCGACCGGTGTCAATACACCAATGAACGACGGTCTGGCAGAACTGGAAGGAACGACACCGACCGAGATCGCAGAGCGTTCCGCAGGCAACCTGCTTCGCACACCGTGGCTGGAGACCGAGGATATCGTAGAAGCATTTAAATATATCGCAAGTGATCGCGCAAGATTTTTAACCGGCAGCCAGTTTGTTTTGGACGCAGGGCTGCTGACAGCATAAAGGATCTTATCGGAAGATCAGGGGAGGAAAACTATCATGGCAATTTCAATCAATTCTTTATTAATACACGGTGGTCAGGACGGAGACGAGACCACGGGAGCGGTGAATGTTCCCATTTATCAGACATCGACATACAAGCAGGACGGCTTGGGAGAAAACAGAGGCTGGGAATATTCCCGTACCGGCAATCCGACCAGAGCGGCAGTGGAAAAGCTGATCGCCGATCTGGAGCAGGGACAGTACGGACTGGCATTTGCTTCCGGTCTGGCAGCGATCAATACGGTATTATCCCTGTTCAAGAGCGGTGATAAGCTGATCGTATCGGATAACATCTACGGCGGTACTTTCCGTATTCTGGATAATGTGTTCAGCCATTTCGGTATCACTTACAAGATCGTAAATACTTCCGATCTGGCAGCGGTAGAAGCAGCCATTGACGAAGATGTAAAAGCGGTTTATGTAGAAAGCCCTGCAAACCCGCTTTTGACGGTCACCGATATTGCGGCAGTTTCTGCCATTGCAAAGAAGCATAACAAACTGTTGATCGTCGATAATACCTTTTTAACACCGTATCTGCAGAGACCGCTGACCTTGGGTGCGGATATCGTGATCCACAGCGGTACCAAGTATCTGGGCGGACACAGTGATACGATCTCCGGATTTGTAGTTGTTAATGACAAGGCATTGGCAGACCGTCTGTATTATCTGCAGAATGCGATCGGCGGAGTGCTGGCTCCCTGGGACAGCTTTTTGATGATCCGCGGTATCAAGACACTCGGTGTCCGGATGGACCGCCATGTAGCGAATGCGCAGAAGATCGCGGAGTGGCTGGAGCAGAGCGGTTATGTGAGCAAGGTATATTATCCGGGATTAAAATCGGATCCGGGATATGAAGTGCAGAAGAAGCAGGCAGACGGACCGGGGGCAATGATCTCTTTCGTACTGGATGCAAAATACGATTACAAAAAATTCTTTAAGAACTTAAAACTGGTGACCCTGGCAGAAAGCCTGGGCGGTGTGGAGTCTCTGGTATGTCATCCGGCGAGCATGACGCATGCAGCGATTCCGGCAGATATCCGTAAGAGTGTGGGTATCGTGGATGAACTGATCCGTCTTTCCGTTGGTATCGAAGGGGTGGATGACATCATCGCCGATCTGAAGCAGGCGATCGAGGCATCCAGGTAAGGACTTAAAGGAGAGAAAGAAAATGAATGTATATAGCAGTGTACGGGAAATGATCGGAAATACTCCGGTTTTGAAATTAAATCAGATCGCAGCCGCAGCAGGGATCGACCCGAAGGTTGGGCTCTATGCCAAATTGGAACTGATGAATCCGGCCGGCAGTGTGAAAGACCGCGTCGGAATGTATATGATCGATGATGCAAAAGCAAGAGGAATCTTAAAAGAAGGCGGAACCATCGTAGATGCAACGGCAGGAAATACCGGCATCGGTATTGCCATAGCAGCACTCAATCAGGGATATCGTGTGATCTTTACCGTACCGGAGAAATTTTCCGTGGAAAAACAAAAAGTCATGCGGGCGCTCGGAGCAGAGATCGTGCATACACCGAGAGAAGAAGGAATGCTTGGTGCAGACCGTGAAGCAGACCGTATCATCGCAGAAATCCCGGGAGCGATCTCGTTAAAGCAGTTTAACAATCCGGCCAATCCGAAAGCGCATTACGAAACCACCGGTCCGGAGATCTACAAACAGCTGGACGGAGCAATCGATTATTTTGTAGCAGGAGCCGGCAGCGGCGGTACCTTCAGCGGTGTGGTGAAATATCTGAAGGAACAGAACAGCAATATCAAAGGCGTTCTTGCAGATCCCTTCGGTTCCATCATCGGCGGCGGTGAGCATCACGATTATGATATCGAAGGCATCGGAAATGACTTTATCGCAGATACTATGGACATCACGCTGGTGGATCAGGTGATCAAGATTGCGGATTCGGAAGCATTTGAAACTGCGCGGCTGTTGGCAAAGAAGGAAGGCATCCTGGCGGGATCTTCTTCCGGAGCAGCATTGGCCGCAGCGATCAAACTGGCAAAGACCCTGGACCACGGCAATGTGGTAACCATCTTCCCGGACCGCGGCGACCGTTACCTCAGCAAAGGTTTATTTGATTAGGAAAAAGGAACAGATCATGGAATTCGTATACAACTTAGAGCATGTCAGCAAAACTTATAAAAACGACGGAAAAGAATTCGAGGCATTAAAAGACATCAACCTGTCGGTGAAGGAAGGTGAGATCTTCGGTATCATCGGTATGAGCGGTGCCGGGAAATCCACATTGGTGCGTACCTTAAACCGCCTGGAAGAAGTGACTTCCGGAACCGTAGAATTTTACGGACAGGATCTTGCAAAACTGAATGCCAAAGATTTGCGTAATGTGCGTCATTCCATTTCCATGATCTTTCAGGGATTCAATCTGTTGCAGCAGCGAACCGTGATCGAAAATGTGGAACAGCCACTGCGCATCGCGGGCAAATCCAAGAAGGAGCGCAAAGAGATCGCCAGACAGATGCTGAAAGTGGTGGGGCTGGAAGAAAAGGAAAATGTATTTCCGGCCAGACTTTCCGGCGGGCAGAGACAGCGTGTGGCCATCGCCAGAGCATTGGCTGCGGATCCGAAAGTGCTGCTTTGCGATGAAGCGACCAGTGCACTGGATCCGAAGATGACCGGTGAGATTTTGGAACTGCTGAAAAAGATCAACGAGGAACGCAAACTGACCATCGTGATCATCACACATGAAATGGCAGTGGTGGAAAAGATCTGTGATCGTGTAGCCATTATCGATGACGGTTATCTGGCGGAAGTGGGAGAAGTAAAGCAGTTGTTCAGTGATCCGCAATCAGCGGCAGCAAAGAAACTGGTATTCCCGGCCAATCCCTTTGATCCTTCCGATCCGGAGGGACGACTGATCCGTATCGTATTTGACGGATTAAAAGCGAGTGAACCGTTTATTGCCAATCTGGTGGAGACGACCGGACAGAAAGTAAATATCCTGAGTGCCAACACCAAGAGTGTCGGCGGAATCGGATACGGGCAGATGGTTTTGGAACTGCCAAGGGAAAAGAAGGATCAGGAGATCGTCGTAGATTTCTTTCGGAAAAACGGACTGGCGATCTCGGAGGTGAGATAAATGAGTGATTACATCGTAGAAGCAATACAAAAAGGAATCCTGGAAACACTGGAGATGACATTTTTCTCGGCGTTGATCGCTTATCTGATCGGACTGCCGTTAGGCGTGATCCTGTATGCAACTTCGAAAGGGAGGCTGTTGGAAAACACTGCAGTGAACGGCGTATTGGGAACCATCGTAAATGTATTGCGTTCCTTACCGTTTTTGATCCTGCTGGTTTTACTGATCCCGTTTACCCGTCTGGTGACCGGATCTTCCATCGGTACCGTGGCATCCATTGTGCCGCTTACCGTAGGCGCGATCCCTATCGTCGCCAGAATGGTGGAATCTTCCTTGTATGAAGTACAGCCCGGCATCATAGAAGCAGCGACGGCAATGGGAGCATCTCCGTTATATATCATCGTGCATTTCATTTTACCGGAAGCAACACCGTCGTTATTGCAGGGAGCTGCGATCAATATAGCTACGGTACTCGGTTATTCCGCAATGGCCGGTGTGATCGGCGGCGGCGGACTAGGCGCGATCGCATTGCAGTACGGCTATTACCGGTATCAAAAAGATGTCCTCTGGACAACGGTAGCATTGCTGGTCGTAATGGTGATGCTGATCCAGGGAAGCGGAACTTTGTTGGCAAAGAAGAATCGTAAAGCGTAACGAAAGGAGCAGAAAATGAAAGTATCGACCAGAGTAGAATACGGCCTGATCGCATTGGTGGATATCGTGATCCACTGTGAGAACGGGCAGAGTGTTTCTGCACCGGACATCGCAAAGAGACAGAATATATCGCATAAATATCTGGAACATATTTTGCTGCCGCTTCGTCAGGCTGGCTTTATTTCCGCACAGAAGGGGCTTCGTGGCGGATATGTTCTGGCTTGTGATCCGGAAAAAGTAACACTCAGTGAAGTATTGAATGCATTGGATAATACCATTCTGGCAGGAATGGATACGAATGAAGAGGAGGGGGGATTGCGCCCCGTGATCAACGATATGTTTTGGCAGAAAGTAAACAGCAATATGAAAGAATACACGGACCGAATGTCACTGAGTGACTTTGTTTCGCAATGCCGTAGCGGACTATCCGGAGAATGGGATTTGTATGTGATATAGATCTTATTGGTAAAATCGGAAAAATTTCGGGCGGCCTTGCAAGGGCTGCCTTTTTAGAAATGAATTTCTGTAAACATCACCGTGGGACAATAAGAAAAGCTTATTCGGAGAGATAAATTCCGGTTATAAGAAAAATTGATAGTAAGCAATAAAATCCCGCAATTATACAGAATGCGTTGCGGATGATACGATGTGTAAAGTGTCAAGAAGAGATTTAGGAGGAAAAGAAAATGTCAGTCATCAACATAGAAGAACCTGCCGTGTTGATCAGAGAAAAAAGACTCGGAACCATTAATGCGTATTCGGGCAGCGCGGAGGAACTGGTTGAAAAGTCGCAGAGTAAACAGTTGAAGGACAGTAAGAGAAGATTTTCACAGTGTCTCGGATGTAATGCCGGACAGGCGCTTTGCCAGCTGTCCATGATCGAAGATGTGGCGATCGTCAATCACGCACCAATCGGATGCGCCGGAGATTTTTGCGGATTCAATTTTGTATACCGCATCGAACAGGAAAACAGAGGATTGCCGGAACGAAACGGAAGATATTTTTCCACCAACATTCAGGAAAAAGATACGGTCTTCGGTGCGATCAAAAAACTGGAAGAGACCGTAGAAAAAGCGTATGAGCGGGTACATCCCAAAGCGATCTTTATCACGACTTCGTGTGCATCGGGTATCATCGGTGAAGATATCGAAGGTGCAGCCAATAAACTGACAAAGAAACTGGGAATCCCGGTAGCCACCTGTACCTGTGACGGTTTCCGTTCCAAAGTGTGGACCACCGGTTTTGATGCGGCTTACCATACGGTGCTTCGAAGCATAGTCAAGCCGCCGAAGAAAAAAGCAAACTATGTCAATGTCGTAAACTTCTGGGGATCCCATGTATTTGACGAGATCATTGAACGCTTCGGATACGAAACCAGATATCTGATGCCGTTCTCCACCATTGAACAATTACAGGAATGTTCGGAAGCAGCGGCAACGATCCACATCTGTCCGTCCCTTTCTACCTATATGGGAGCAGGACTGAATCAGTTGTACGGAGTACCGGAGATCACGGTACCGCCGGCTTACGGTGTGGAAGGTACCGATCGCTGGCTGCGCGCACTCGGTGAAGTGCTCGGCAAGCCGGAAGTGGCGGAAGAGATCATTGCGGAAGGACATCGGGATATCGTTCCGCAGATTGAAAAACTGAAAGAAAAATTCAAAGGAAAGACAGCGTATGTGATGGCCGGTGCAGCACACGGACAGGCATTGATCCATCTGCTTTCGGAACTGGGATTTTCCGTAAGCGGCGCAAGCGTATTCCATCACGATCCCGTATATGACAGCGAACATCCGGAGATGGATGTACTAAAGCATGCGGTAGATACTTACGGTGATGTAAAGAATTATCAGGTATGTAACAAGCAATCCTTTGAGCTGGTCAATGCACTGTACCGCATCCGGCCGGATCTGATCCTGGCAAGACACGGCGGTATGACGCTCTGGGGCGCAAAGCTGGGTATCCCGACATTGCTGATCGGTGATGAGCAGTTCGGTATCGGATATAAAGGCGCGCTCAATTATGCAAGAAGGATCGAAGAAGCGCTGGATTCCATCGAGTTTATCACGAACTATTCGGAGCATACCAGCAAGCCGTACACCGACTGGTGGCTGGCGCAGGAGCCGGGATATTTCCAAAGCGGCGGTTCCGGAAAATGTACCAGCGGCAGAGTGATTGCAGATCTATAATCTTCAGAACAGTTACGATCTTTAAAAGGGGAGGAAGGAAAAAGTGTCATCAACAATAGAACAACCGAGATTTACCTGCGCACTCGGAGCTTACGAGAGCGTAGTGGCGATCAAGCGAGGGGTACCGATCCTGCATTCCGGTCCGGGATGCGGCGGAAAGGTCGGACAGCTGATCGCACAGGGAGAAGGCTATGCAGGCGGATCCACAGCACCCTGTACCAATGCGGAAGAGCAGGATGTGGTATTTGGCGGTGAGAAAAAATTAAGAAGTGTGGTGGAAAATTCATTCAAAGTGATCGACGGTGATCTGTATGTGGTGATCACCGGATGTACGGCAGCGATCACCGGTGATGATATCGGAGCCATCGTCGGAGAGTTTCAGGAACAGGACAAGCCGGTGGTTTATCTGGAAGCCGGCGGATTTAAGAGTAACAACTATGTGGCTCACGAGCGGTTGATCAATGCGATCGTCGATCAGTACGTTGATAAGTTTGCGGAAGATAAGGAAGTGGAAAAAGGACTGGTCAATGTATTTGCTTCCGTACCGTATCAGGATCCTTTCTGGAACGGCAATCTGGAAGGACTCAAGCGGATCCTGGAAGGCATCGGACTGAAAGTGAACATCCTGTTTGGCGAAGAGTCCGGCGGTGTTGCGGAATGGCTGACCATACCGAAAGCGGAGTTCAACATTCTGGTGGGACCGTGGGTCGGACTCAATACCGTAAAGCATTTGAAACGGAAATACGGAACACCCTATCTGCAGTTTCCGTATCTTCCCATCGGTGCGGTAGAGACCAGCCGTTTCCTGCGGGCGGTTGCGGAATTCGGAAATGTGGATCCGGAAAAAGCCGAAGCCTATATCAAAAAAGAGGAAGGCAAATATTATTCGCACATTGATAAAATGGCATCCTTTATGTTGGAGTTCCGCTACGGTATTCCGAGACGTGTGGATACGGTAGCTGATGCATCTGCATCGTTAGGATTTTCCAAGTTCTTATTAAACGAGCTGGGTATCATTCCGGGAGTGCAGAACATTGTGGATGACATTCCGGAGAAATTTCAGGATGCGGTGCGTAAGGAATATGACGAGATCTCCAATCTGGGAAGACAGCGAGAGATCCCGGTGCACTTTGATCCGGATGCCGGTCACGCGCAGGAACTGATCGAGGAGGATGCAAAGGAGTTTCCGGATAAACGGATCTTATTGCTGGGCAGTGCCTGGGAGAAAGGATTGGCGACAAAGATCAATGCGGATCTGCTGATCATCTCGGTACCGGTACAATACCGTTTGATCATGAACTGCGGATATACCGGATACGAAGGCGGTCTGCGAACCATAGAAGATATCTACGACAGAGTACTTGCCACATAT